>CAZBDL010000004.1:0-20562 GCA_964490525.1 uncultured Victivallales bacterium
TGGGCCCCCGACAACCGCCATGTCGTCTGCTCACGCACCCTCGGCGGACGCTCCGCCCTGATGGTCGTCGACACCTGGACCGGCAAGGCCCGCGAGCTCTTCAGCTCCCGTCTCAACCTGACGATGCCCGACTGGTCCGGCCTCGGCCGCTGAGGGCAAGGATCAACAATTCGGCGACGCCTGCCCCCGCCGCTCATTTCCCCGATCGATGGCGAGTTGCCGCATGCGAGGCGAGGTTGTAAAATTTTTGCGTAATGCGCTTGCAGTGCGCATCCGGACTCCCGGCCCAGGAGATTCCAGCCCTTGACTTGATGATGAAAGGAGCGCGTCCATGCTGATCCACGACAATCTGGGATTCCACAATGCTGCCGAGCTGGTGCCGGCGCCGGGCGGGGGGCTGCAGGTGGCGCGGTTTCCGCAGGCGTGCTGGTCGCCGCTCGACTCCGCCTGCGGCGACATGGTCGTGCGCAACTCGAACGGCTGCGAGATCCGCTTCGTGACCGATGCCCGGCGCGTCCGGCTCTACCTGCGGTCGCTGCATGGGTACGCCGACTTGGTTCACCTGATGGGCAACCACCATGTCCACCAGCCGGAGAGCCGCCTGGAGGCCGGAAAGATCCACTGTCTGCAGATCGATGTGCCGCAGCCCGAATCCAACCGCACCGCCGCCTGCCGCGCGCCGGGCGGGTTCGCGCCGCAGGTCTACCGGATCTATTCCTGCGCCATGCCGCTCGCCTATCATGGGGTCGACGCAATGGGCGGGAGCCTGCGGCCGCCGTCCGCCGACGAGCTGCCCCGGCGGCGCTGGCTGGCCTACGGCTCGTCGATCACCCAGGGCGGGGCCACCTTCCACAACTACGTCAACGCCGCTGCCACCATGCTCGAGGCCGACGTGTGCAACCTCGGCATGGGCGGTTCCTGCTTCATCGAGCCGCAAATTGCCGGGTTCATCGCCGGCCGCGACGACTGGGACTTCGCCACCTTCGAGTTGGGCGTCAACATGCTTTCGCCCGGGAGCGACAACGCCGTCTTCGCCCGCAAGGTCGACCACCTGCTCGACGCCGTCGCGGCGCGGCATCCGGACAAGCCCGTCTTTTTGATCACCATCTTCGGCGCCGGCATCTTCCATGAGCGGGAGACGAGCGGCTGGCGGCGCGACGCCGACGAGAAGAACACGATTCTCGCGGCCGCCGCCGCCCGGCGCCCCCGGCAGGTGCATCTCGTTGATGGCCAAGCGATGGTGCCCGACTTCCGCGGCTTCCAGGTCGACCTGCTCCACCCCGAGCCCTTCGCCGCCACCCGCATGGGCCTGGCCCTCGCCGAGGCAATCGGGCCCGTCCTGGCGGAAATGGCACCCCACTAATCGTCCTGAATTCCACATCTCCCGGCAACACCCCGTCAAGATTGAGGCAGGGAGACCTCGACTTTCCGCAGGAAGTCCCGTTGATTCTTGGTGACTTCCCAGGCCATCGGCGTGGAGTTGCGAAGGGTTGATGTCCGCTCGGCGCTGGCCATTGCGGGCCGGTTTGGAATTTATGCCTATGACGCATATTTCCTGGAGTGCGCACTGAGTTCGCGTCATCCCCTGTTGACGTTGGACCAGGGCATGAAGCGGATGGCGCTGGAACTGAACATCCAGCTCTTGGAGCACAAGCCATGAGGGTATTCACCTACTCGGAAGCGCGGCAGAGACTGTCGGCGGTGCTGGATTTGGCCCGGCGAGAGGACGTGGTGATTGCGAGACGCGGCGGCGAGTCCTTCCGCCTGACCTGTAACGCAGGCACGAAATCTCCCTTTGATGTTCCTGGGATCAAGACCAAGGCCACCACCCGGGATATCCTGGCGGCGATCCGCGAATCCAGGTCGCGTGGTGCCAAGGCGGCACCTGCGGAACCCATGCCGCGCAGGACCGCAAGGAGATAGCCGGACGATGCGGGCAGGGACGAGGCTATCCTGGTGCCAATTGACAAGCGACGCGCCGAGGATATCGTTGCGTCGGGCTGCCCGGCGCAGCCCTGGGCGAGGTCGGCAGGCAGGCCGACATCGGAACCCCGTCGATGCCATTGCCCCGTCACACCCCGTGCTTGGGAGATTGCGATGATGTTGCCGACCGTGGAGTTTTGCGGGCTGAATCCGACCCGGTTGATCATCGGGGCGAATCCCTTCGGGGGCTACAGCCACCAGACCGAGAGGCGCGACCAGGAGATGCGCGACTATCACACCGTCGGCCGGATCGTCGAGACCTGGCGCCGGGCCGAGGCCGCCGGCATCAACACGATGGTCACAAACAACGAGACGCCGCATGTCGTGCAGGCATTGAGGGAATACCTCGGGGGCGGGGGCAGGCTGCAGTGGGTTGCCCAGCTGAACATCAGGATCAAGCACGACATGATCGCGGCCATCGACGAGGCTGTCGCCATCGGCTGCAAGGCCATCTACTTCCACGGCGGGCTGATGGACGACGTCTGTCGGCAACAGGGGGAGGCATCCGTCCGCGCGTGGCATGCCCATGCCAAGAAGGCCGGAGTCCCCGTCGGCTCGGCGGGTCACGATCCCCGGACGCACCTCTGGCTTGACGGCCTGGACATCCTGGATTTCCACGCCGTCCCCTTCTTCAACTGCGGCAGCGTCCACGACGGCGCGGGCGAAGTGTTCAGGCTGGGCGACATGCAGTTGGCGATCGACGTCATCCGGAAGCTCAGGAAGCCCTGCCTGGCCTACAAGATCATGGGGGCCGGACGCATCGACGCGAAAATGGCCTTCGAGCACGCCTTCGCGTCCATCAAGCCCACGGACATCGTCAACGTCGGCATGCACCGCGGCGACAACGACAACCTCGTCGAGGAGAATGCGGCGATGGTAAGGGAGATCTTGTCCGAACGGGCGTAAGCTACTTGCGGCAAAGGCGCGAGAGGCTTGTCCGCGTGCCAAGGCGCAACGCGATGCCCCGGGGCTCAGGGCAGCCAGTAGAAGCTGTCGAAGCCGGGGCGTTGGGCGGGCTGGCGGCGGCGCAGTTCGTCGGGGGGCATCCAGCCAGGGGCGAGGAAGGCGCCGATGGTGAAGGCGACGGGGCCGGTGGTTTCCATGACGGTAAACTCGTTGCAGAGGGGGTCGAAGCGGTCGTGCGGGCCGATCTGGCGCCAAAGGGGGACGATCTTCTCGCGGTTGGCCAGGTCGATGCCGGCGGGCAGGAAGCTGACGGTCCGGCGCTGGCGTTCGTCGGCGACCTCGCCGATCGGCATGGTGTAGACGAATTCCCAGAGGCTCACCGGGGTGCGGATGACGCCATAGGGGGTGAGTCCGGGGACGGGGTCGAGGATGTTGTCGGAACGCGTCTCGATGTCCTGGACGGAGGGCGGATAACGTCGTCCGACGCCGGTGGTCTGGCTCATGCCGAGGGCATTGCAGCCGAGGTGGAAGTCGAGGTTGAGGAGGGCGGCGGCGCGGTACTTTTCCTCGCCGGTGAGGCGGTGGGCGAGGATGAGGTGCTTGGCATAGCTCGGGGCCAGGGCCCAGCCCCAGCGCCGGCTCTTCTTCTCGCGCCAGGCATGGCGGTAGGGGGCGTGGTCGGTGTTGGCGACGGCCTCGTCGGCGAGGGCGAGAAGGTTGTCGCGGCACTTCTGGCGAACGGCGGCATCGACCCAATCCTCCCGGGCCATCAGGTACATGGCCAGGTGGTGGCTCATCGGGTTGGGGTAAACCGTGAAGAACCTGGCGGCGTGGGGGCCGAATCGGGCGTTGAGGTCCTGGCGATAGACCTCGTCGCCGGTGGCCAGGAAGAGGTTCAGGGCCGCCATGGCACCGGCCATCCAGTGCGCCTCGTCCTTCTCGGCGAGGGTCAGGGTCTTGGGCGTCGCCTGCTTCTCGCCCTTGTCCTGGAGGTTGACGGTGATGGTGAATCCATCGCGCGAGTTGGCAGGATTTTCGGCCCAGCGGTAGGCGCGCCCGGCGCTTTCCAGGTATTCCTTCGAAAGCTCTGCGGAAAAGGGCCTGACGAGCCTGGCGAAATAGGCGGCGCTGGCGGCGTAGTGCATGGTGCTGTCGCGGTCGGGGAGGGATGCGTAGTAGGTGTCGGGATCCCGGTCTGGCATGCCCGCATGCTGGGGATGGCTGAAGGTCTCGATGCGGCCGGTGACGCCGCCGTCCGGCTGCTGGGCGCGCTTCCAGTGGTCGATGCCGAAGCGCGCCTCGTCGAGCAGGTCGGGAATGCCGTTGCCCGATTCGGGGAGGTTGAGCTGGCCATCGGTAAAGGCGGCGGGGTTGATCTCGTAGAGGCCAAGCAGGTCCCAGACGGGGATGTGGTGGCCTTTTCCCTTGTCGTAGTCGGCGGCGTCATGCCAGCCGCCCCAGGCATTGATCGTCTTCTCGCTACTGGCGGTCTGGCGGATGATGTTGAAGTCGAGGTGCCTGATCTCCCGGGTGGCGGACCGGCCGTCGGGCAATTTCCATTCGCCCCGGCTGCCAACGAGTTGGCAGGTTCCCAGCGGAGCGGTGTGGCAGGCGTTCCTGGTCCAGGCGGTGTGCTCGGGCTTCAGCTCGATCCCGCAACGCTGGTGGAAGAAGCCGCGGGCCGCCACGAAGAAGGCCTCGCCGAGGGCGTCCGGGGCGATTTGGAAGGGGTATGAGCGGCCGAGCCCGGGAACCCGGACGAAGTATCTGCCGGGATTGCGAAATTCGCTGAAGTCGATCTGGTAGAGGTCTTCGCCGGAGTAGCTTTCGGCGCCGCTCATGCCCCAGGTCTTGCTGTCCTTGGCGCGCAGGACGAGATCCCCCGAGAAGACCGGTTGTCCGTCCTCCTCGCGGCAAATCTCGAACGCCTTGAGGGAGGCGAAGTCGACGGCGCCGACGGTCGGCACCCAGGCGCCGAGGTAGGCGAACTTCGCGGGGGCGTCGGGCAGATGCCCGACCTGGTTGGTCTTCAGGGCGGGCGAGACGGTTTGCCGGTCGTCGAAGGTGAAGGTGGCGGCGCGGCCGTCCTTCTGGGTGACGGTGTAGGTCCGTCCGGACAGCAGGGGGCTGGGCAGGTTGAGGTAGGCGTAGTGGCCGATCTCGTAGTTGGCGCAGTTGCGCAGGGGGGAGTCCAAGGCAACGTGCCGGCTGTTCTGGGGGTTCACCCAGGCGACGGTGCGGGACGGCACCTTGGGTTCGCGGTAGGCGGGGTCGTCGGCGCTGTGGATGGCGAAGTTCGCCGGCTCGGCCATCCATTGGTGCTGGGTGCTGAACTGCGCGTAGGCGTTCTGCCAGAGGCGGGTACGCTGCTTGTAGCGGACCCAGTTGATGTCGCGGCCCTGCTCGCGGTTCTCCTGCTCGGCGAGCAGGCCGTCGAAGGCCTCCCGGTAGGCGGTGTAGATGAGGGCGTCGGTCTCGTCCATGTAGTTGTTGACCAGCACCAGCCAATCGGGGGCGAGGACGAAATGGCGCTCGACCTGCGGCGCCGTGGAGCGATAGACGCCCGGGGCGACCTGGGTGCCGACCTGGTCGAGGGGCACGGTCGGGGTGAAGGACACCGCCGGGCCGCCGCCGCCGCCCCGGCCGCTCGCGGCGACCGCCGTCGGCTGCGGTTGGCCGGTCAGCGCCGCGATGGCCGTGATCTCGGCTGGCGCCAGGGCGCGACTGAAGACCTTGACCTCGTCGAGGGAAAATCCAGCGACGTCGCGCTCGGAACGGGTGCCCAGCCCGAAGCGGGTGCCATAGGAGGAAAAGCGCTCGACGGCTCCGGTGAGGACCTGCTCGCCGTCAAGGTACACCGCATAGGTGTCAGGCTCGGTGCCCGCCGGGGGGATGACCATCGCCAGGTGGTGCCAGCGGCCGTCGGCGAGGACGCGATCGGCGCCGGCGTCGACCCGGTACCCTTTGCCGACCTTGGCCTGGATCCGGCCGTAGGAGAGCCGCAGCCAGAGCTGGGGATCGGCAGGCTTATCGGCGACGAAGCCGAAGACCGTGACGACATAGTTGTGGGCCCCGGGCTTGCGGACGAAGCCGCTCAGCGTCATGCCCCGGGAAATGTCCGAGGAAAAGTCCTCGGCCACCGCTCCAGAGGCGAATCCTTCCTGCGGCGTCAGCGGCCCATAGCACAGGTTGCCGTCGGGGCGGATATGGGGATCGGGGGAAAATGGCCGGGTGGCGTCCAGGGGGGCGAGGTGGCGGCCGCTTCCGGCGGCGTCCTGGAAGTTGCCGTCCAGCGGATAATGCGCCAGGACGCCGTCCTGGGCCGCCATGCACCATGAGCCTGCGGCAAGCGTCGCGGCGAGCAGCCATCGGTGCATGTCGCTCACTCCTGTCCTGGGGTGGGGGTGCCTTTCGCGGGGTCGCCGATGAAGGGTAAATCGGGGACGTTCCGCATATCTATCACAACACCAACAAGAAGAAAATAAATTATGGTGTATTTAGGTGGTTGACAAGGTGGGGCTGGACGCGCCACTGGCAATGGCTTTGCCAAGCAGTCAAATCCTGCATAATTCTTGTATAAGTGATTAAATGAAAGCGGGTAGTGCGGGACGTCCCCAATTCATTGGGGTGGTGCCTTTCGCGTGGGCGCGGACAAGGAAGGGCGTTTCATGGCGCCTTGTCGACGAGGCGGTATTCGCGGACGCCGCGGGCGTCGGCTTCGCGATATTCGCGGATCTTGCCGGCGCAGAAGTCCTGGACGGGGGTCTGCTTGCCGCGCAGGGTGGGGGGGATGCAGACGCGCATGCAGTTGCCCATGGCATGGGTCATGCCGCCCTGGAGCCCGGCGATGCGGTTCTTCCGGTAGAAGGCGGAGAGGAACATGTCGTCATCGATCTCGCCGTCGGGCGGCGGGGCGATGCCCTGGTCCTGTCCGGCGTAGGC
Source organism: uncultured Victivallales bacterium (assembly GCA_964490525.1). GTDB lineage: Bacteria > Verrucomicrobiota > Lentisphaeria > Victivallales > CAZBDL01 > CAZBDL01. Next base: position 6,832 of record CAZBDL010000004.1, read on the forward strand.
GGGGCCTTCCTCGGGGATCATGTTGACCTGCTCGCTCCAGGCGCAGCGCCAGTGATCGACCTTGGCGTATTCGAAGGTGCGCTCGCCGATGGTCACGGACTCGAGGGCCTTGGGGCGGGGGTTGATGGCCTTCGCCGGGCAGGCCTTGAAGCACTTCATGCAGCGGTCGCAGAGGGTGGGGCCCGCATACATCGGGTCGGGGTCGAGGGGGGCCTCGGTGATGATTGAGATGAAGCGCTGGCGCATGCCGAACTGGGGGGTGATGGCGAGGGCGTGGATGCCGAACTCGCCGAGGCCGGCGGCGACCGCCGCATGGCGGTTGGAGAAGTCGGCGCACCAGTCCGTGGGGATGCTCTTGTAGGGGTGGACCCGCCACTTGCCGGAGACCGGCATCGGGATGGTTCGCCAGCCGCGGTCCTCGAGGAGGCGGGTGACGCGCAGCGCCGCCTGGTAGAGGTTGCGGCCGATGATCAGGTTCTGGTAGGTCTCGATCGAGAAGATGCTTTCCGCCTCGCTGGTGCCAGCGTTGGCGAACATCGCGTCCGGATAGCGGATGGCCATGGCGATGACCGCCTGGGCCTCCGGCAGGTGGGCGCGCGGATGGACCATCTCGGGGGCATGGGCGTAGCGCTCAACCGACGCCACGCCGACCAGGTCCATGCGCTGCTTGCGGGCGAGGGACTTGACCTCTTCCGTCAGGGTCTTCATCGTTGGCTCCCGGTTAGGCGGCGGGATTCTCGGCGGCGGCGCGGGCGGCATGCTCCTTGACCAGGTCCTTGCCGCGCAGGTGCGGCGGCACGCACTCGCGTTCGCACTCGCGCATGGCATAGGTGTACCAGGTCTGCAGGCCGCCGCGGCGGCCCTTCTCGGCGAGGGCGGCCTGGACGTCGGCCTCGGTGATCTCGCCGTCCGGGGGATCGATGGTGACGTCAAGGCCGTGGAGCTTCGGCCCCATCTCGGCGTTGAGCATGAACTTGCGGGACCACATGCAGCGCCAGCGGTCCTTGCGGGCCACTGGGAAGGCGCGGCCGCCGACCTCGACGGTGTCGCGCTCGCCCGCGGAGAGGGCCTTCATCTTGCAGGCGGAAAGGCACTTGCCGCAGCTGTCGCAGAGCGCCGGGCCGGCGTACATCGGGTCGGCCGGAAGCGGGGCGTCGGTGACCACCGAGGTGAGCATGACGCGCGTGCCGTACTGCGGGGTGATCACCGCCCCGTTCAGGCCGATCTCGCCCAGGCCAGCGGCGACCGCCGCGACGTCGTTGCGGAAATCCTGGCTCCACGGCTCGGCGATGTCCTTGTACGGCTGCACCCGGTACATGCGGATGGTGATCGGCACCGCCTGCCAGCCGAAGTCCTCGAGGACTCTTGCCAGGTCCATCGCCGCCCCCAGAACCACCGCGTGCATCGAGAAGTTCTCGTAGCTGTCCATCGCCATGTACGACTCGGCCTTGGTCCGCCCGGCGTTCTCGTACATCGCCAGCGGATAGCGCATGCCCAGGCTGATCACCGACCGCGCCCCCGGCAGGTGCGCCTCCGGTTGCATCATCGGATGCACCGCCGCAAAGCGGTCGACCGATCCCACCCCGACCAGGTCCATCATCCCTTCGCGTGCCCGCGCCTCGAGTGCCGCCCGCAGTCCCGAGAGGTCCGACTTCGCCGCCGTCATGATCGCCTCCTTGGCCCGGCGACCATCGCCGCGCCTTGTGTTATTAGCGGTGACAATAACACATCGTGCCGCCCTTGTCAAGGGCCCGGGGAGGAAAAATCGGCGGGCGAGGGGGGGGGGATGATGGCCGTTGGCAACGTTGTCGACTGGGAATTGGGGACGTTCCGCATATCTAACACGACCACAACGAGAAGAACCTAAATTGCGGTGTAATTGGGCAACGGGCGGGGACGGGGGCGGCCGCACCACGGGCAATGGCTTTGCCAAGCAGAAAAAACCATCATAATTATTGTATAAGTGGCTTAATGCAAACGGATAGCGCGGAACGTCCCCAATTAACATGCTTGCCGCGCAGGGAGGGGGAGGACGACGGGAGGGGAGGGGGGCGAGGGGTCAGGCGGCGGCGGGGCCATGCTTGGCATGGATGACGCGGGCGGCGGCGCAGCCGGCGCCGAAGCCGTTGTCGATGTTCATGACGGCGACGCCGCTGGCGCAGCTGTTGAGCATGGCGAGGAGGGCGGCGAGTCCGCCGAGGGCGGCGCCGTAGCCGACGCTGGTGGGCACGGCGATGACCGGGCAGGGGACGAGGCCGCCGACGACGCTGGGCAGGGCGCCCTCCATGCCGGCGACGACGATGACGGCGTCGGCGCCATGCAGGGTGTCGGCCTCGGCGAGCAGGCGATGGATGCCGGCCACGCCGGCGTCGGCGATGGTCTCGACGCCGCAGGCGCATGCCCGGCAGGTGGATGCGGCCTCATGGGCAACGGGGAGGTCGGTGGTGCCGGCGGTGACGATGACGACGCGTCCGCGGGGCCGGGGTGGCGGATTGACCAGAAAGGTGCGGCCGAGGGGATCGTGCATACCGTCGGGAAAATCATGGGCGAGCAGGGCGGCGGCCTCGTTAGCCAGGCGGGTGACGAGCACCGGCGCGGCCGCGCGGAGAAGCTCGCGGACAATAGCGACAAGCTGGCTCGGGGTCTTACCCTCGCCGAATACAAACTCAGGAAAGCCGCAACGGCGGCGGCGGTCGTGGTCGATGCGGGCGAAGGCAAGGTTGGCGAACCCGGCGCGGGCCCCGAGTTCGGCGAGGGCGTCAGCGAGCGTGGTCTCGCCGCGTTCGACGCGGGCGAGGATCCCAGCCAGGGAAGGGGGGAGCGGGGCAGGGGGGGAAGAGGCGGAGGGCATGGATAACGCTCAACGTCTGACGCGCGATGTTCAATGTTGGGGTGGGGCAGGGGGAAGTGCGGAGCGGGGAGAATGTTGAATTCGGGTTCTTTCGTTTGCGCCGCAAGTTGCCGGGGCGACCTCGGGACGTGGTGAGGCCAGATGGCGGGATGGCGGATATTCCTGGGATTTCGGATTTACCCGCAGCAGGCGGATTGGCTGGGCGTGGCGTCAGACGACGCGCTTGATCGAGCGGGTGACGGTGGTCGCCTCGTTGTGGCTGACCGGGATGGTGAAGGCGATGGTGCAGCCCTTGCCCTTCTCGCTGGAGGCCGAGACGGTACCCTCGTGGGCCTTGATGATGCGCTTGGAGACGGTCAAGCCGAGGCCGGAACCCGCCATGCCCTTGGTCGAGATGAAGAGCTCGAACATCGAGGAGAGATCCTCCTTGGAGACGCCGATGCCGTCGTCGGCGACGGAGATGGTGATGTACTCCTTGTTCTCGCTGAAGCGGGCCGCGATGCGGATGGAGCCGACGCCTTGGCCGGGAATTCGGGCGCTCTCCTGCTTGGTCAGGATGGCATGCTCGGAGTTGTTGATGAGGTTGAGCAGGACGCGGTGGATGCCCTTGGCATCGACCTCGGCGAAGAGGGGAAGGTCGAGGACGTCGGGGGCGACCTTGAGGGCGATGCCCTCCTGGCGGAGCTGCGACTCGCAGAGCTCGACGATGTCGCGGATGATGTCGCCGAGGTTGTGGATCTTGAAGTCCGGCTTCTGTTCGCTGGCCAGGTTGAGCAGGTCGAGGACCAGGTTGCCGAGGCGGCGATGGTTCTTCTGGAGGATGTCCCAGGCCTCGCCGGCCATGTCGAGGTCCTTCTCGTCGATGCCCATGCGCAGCAGGCTGAGGCTGCCGTCGAGCCCGGCGAGGATGTTCTTGATGTAGTGGGAGAGGCCGGCGGCGGTGCTGCCGGTGGCGACGAGGCGCTCGTTGCGGAGGTTGAACTCGACGAGGCGGCTGTTCTCGACGGCCATGCCGGCGGTGTGGCCGATGACGGTGAGGAGGCGCAGGTCGTCCTCGGAGTACTTCTCGGTGGTGCTGGCCAGGGAGAGGTAGAGCATGCCGTTGATCTGCTTGCCGAGCATGGGGGCGCACATGGTGCTGCTGGTGACCTTGGGCAGGCCCTGGAGGCCGGTGAGGCGCGGGCGGTCGTCGTCGGCGTCGATCGAGAGCACGGCCTCGTGGTTCTCCTTGACGAAGTCGACGATGGTGTCGCGGATGCGCTGGCGGTTGACCTTGTCGGTGATGCCGTCCTTGGCGGTCAGGCCGGCGACCGGGGTGAATTCGCCCTTGGCGATGTCGAAGATGAGCAGGTAGGCCTCGTCGGATGGAATGACGTTGGCGACGGCGCGGAGGATCTTCTGGTAGAGCTCCTTCTCGTCGAAGACGGCGGCGATGAGGTTCTGGAACTTGTAGATGGCGGCGAGGCGCTTGTTCTCCTCGCGGGTAAGCTGGAAGGCCTGGTCGCCCTCCTGGATGCCGGGCATGGCGGGGGCAAGGGTCTCGGGCTGGATGCGGTAGGCAATGAAGGGGCGCTGGAGGAGCAGGGTGTCGCCGGCGTAGATGTTGTGCAGCTCGAAGATGGTGTTGCCGATGCGCACCGAGGTCTTCATCGGGAGGACGACGCGCTTGTCGACCTTCTGGCCGACCATCCAGGTGCCATTGGTCGTGGAGAGGTCCTCGATGTGCCACTTGCCGTCGGCCCAGATCAGCTTGCAGTGGAGGCGGGAGATGAGGGGGTCGTGGATCTGGAAGTCGGCCTCGGTGGAGCGGCCGATGACGATCGACTCGGCGCGGGCGGGATATTCCGTGCCCCGCATTGGGCCGCTGACCAGCTTGATGATGGTGTCGGCGTAGTTGGCCATCGTATGGTTCCGATCTCCGAGCCTGGACGCAGCGGTTTCCGCCATCCCGTCAGCCCACAGAATCTAGATGGCCTTTGGCAAAGTTCAACCCGGTCCGCCCGGCTGGGGCGGTTTTCTGCGGCGGGGCGGGCGGGTGACGGGGCGGACTGGCGGCGGCAGGCAGGCGGCGAGCTCCTCGAGCAGGGCGTGCGCGGTCCCGGCGCCGCCGGGCCAGTCGACCCCCAGCCAGGCGGTGGCGAAGCGGGCCAGGTCGGGGCAACGCAGGACGATCGGCAGGATCTCGCCATGCCCCATGCCCCGGGCGGCATTTCGGGCGGCGGTGGCCAACGGGGCCATGGCGGCGGCCAGTCCGGGGAGCAGGGGGACAATGCTCAATTCGGTCACCGGCGACGTCCAGGAGCGGGATGCGGCGAGACGGCACCAATGCAGGTCGAACTTGATGGCGGGAAAGAGCCGGCTGATGTCGGCATGGATTGCGAGGATGCCGGCATCCAGCAAGGCGACGGTCTCGGGCGGGGCCTGGGCCAGGATTTCCGCGCGGGCGACCAAGGGGGCGGTGGCACCGCTTCGCCGGGGAGGAGGGCGGGGCGGGGAGGGGAGGGTTTCTCGCCGTTCCCGGAGCAGGCGGGCCAGTTCGACCAGGAAGGGGGCAGGGGCATGGGCCAAGCCCAATTCACGGCATGCGGCGTTGGTTTCGGCGGCCAGCCGGTCGGCCGAGGCCTCGGGCAGGCCGAGGTGGCGGATCAGCAGGTCGCGCACCACGGGTTCGCCGGCGGCGACCCGATCCTCGGTGGGTCGGGTTGTCAGTCGGAAGTGCTCGGCCACCTCGCCCAGGCCGAGATCGCGGAGGACCTTGACGATGAAGACGTTGATCTCGTCGCGGCCATAGGTGCGCCGATCCCCGGCATGGAGCAGGGCGTCCTCGATGGCCAAGGCCAGGTCCTCGGGCAGCCAGGGTTCGCGCAATCCTGCTGCGCGGCAGCAGCGGGCCAGGCGCAGTTCGAGATCTTCGGGATCGAAGATCTCGCTGGCGCCGTCACCGTCGACGACGGCGATGGCCTCGCTGCGCAACTGGATCATGGCCTTCCTCTCCGTCTTGCCGGCTCAGCGGCGCAGGCCGCCGCTGCCCAGGTTGCGGATCTCCTCGATGAACTGGTCGATGTCCTTGAACTGCCGGTAGACGGAGGCGAAGCGGACGTAGGCGACCTCGTCGACCTCCTTCAGCGCCTTCATCACCCGGTTGCCGATCTCGAAGCTGGAGACCTCCCGGTCGAAGTCGCGTTCGAGTCCGCTAATGACGGTGTCGACGACGCGGTCGATGTCGGCGCCTTCAACCGGGCGCTTCCAGCAGGCCTTCTCAATGCCCAGGCGCAGCTTCTCGCGGTCGAAGTCCTCGCGGATCTCGCCCTTCTTGACCACCTTGAGTTCAGCATGGATGACGGCCTCGTAGGTCGTGTAGCGATGGCCGCAGTTGAGGCACTCTCGCCGCCGACGCACGCCTTCGCCATCCTTGATGACGCGGGAGTCGACGACCTTGTCGTCCAGGCATTGGCACTGCGGGCAGCGCATCGGCGGGCTCCGTGGGGTGTCGGGCGTGACAGGACGTGGAATCCAGGCATTAACCTAGCGGCATCCCGGCCGTTTGCCACCGGAACAAATGGCTCTCGCCGTTGTCTGTTGGCGGTGTACATTTGCATTTGGCCCGAAGCGAGAATGCCACACCCCGGAGGGTTGCCATGGAGAAGACGCGCCAGGAGATCCAGGAACTGCAGGAAAAGATCGGGCCGGCGGCGGCGTTCATTGCCCGGCTGCGGACGGAGATCGGGCGAATCATCGTGGGCCAGCAGGAACTGGTCGACCGGATGATCCTGGCTTTGATCGCCGACGGGCACCTGCTCATCGAGGGCCTGCCCGGGCTGGCCAAGACCTTGGCGGTGAAGACCTTGTCCGAGGCCCTCGGCGGCACCTTCTCACGCATCCAGTTCACTCCGGACCTGCTGCCGGCGGATGTCGTCGGCACCAGCATCTACAATCCCCGGGAGCATTCCTTCAGCGTCCGCCTCGGCCCGGTCTTCGCCAACATCCTGCTGGCGGACGAGATCAACCGGGCGCCGGCGAAGGTGCAGAGCGCGCTGCTCGAGTGCATGCAGGAACGCCAGGTGGCGATTGCCGGCGAGCGCCACGCCATGCCGCGCCCCTTCCTGGTCATGGCCACGCAGAACCCGATCGAGCACGAGGGCACCTACGCGCTGCCCGAGGCGCAGGTCGACCGCTTCCTCTTCAAGCTCAGCCTGCGCTATCCCGTGCGCGACGAGGAGCGGCGCATCGTCGAGCGCATGGCCCATCCCGAACTCGACCTGAAGGCGACGGCCGTGGCCACCCTCGAGGATGTGCTGAACGCCCGCCGCTGGGCGGACCAGGTCTATCTTGACGACAAGATCCTCCAGTACGTCCTCGACCTGGTCTTCGCGACCCGGCCCGGTGCGCGCGCCCAGCTCTCCGCGCGCCAGGCCGAGGCCGACCTCAAGGACATGGACGTCTACATCCAGTATGGCGCCTCGCCTCGCGCTTCGATCATGCTCAGCATGGCGGCCAAGGCGGCGGCCTTCATGGAGGGACGTGCCTACGTCGTGCCCCAGGACGTCAAGAATGTCGCCCCCGACATCCTGCGCCACCGCCTGATCCTCACCTACGAGGCCGAGGCCGAGGAGGTCACCAGCGACGAGATCATCCGCCGACTGCTGGATCAACTGAGGACGCCGTGAGAGGTTTCGGGGGTCAGGGTTCGGTGTTCAGTGATCGGTGTTCAGTGATCGGTGGGGCAGTGAGGGCAGGGGATGAATCGAATTGGATTCGCCAGGAAAGCAATGAGGGTGGGCCGATGGATCACGCGGACAAGGCATATCTGGATGTTGAAGACCTGCAGGTCTATCACAAGCTGTGCTTGCTGCATATTGAAATCTGCAAACTCAGCCATGGATGGCCGTCCAGGGAGCGGTATGAACTCGGCTCACAAATCAGGCGGTCTTCGAATAGCTCCCCGGCGCAACTGGCGGAAAAGAACGATGACCGACGTTGGTTGGTCACGGAGTCGCCTGCTGAATACAACGTCTCTCAGAACTTTTTTCCTCCCGGTTGGCCGCCTCTCCTAGTACCCCAATCTCCTTCGTCCCCCTGAACACCGAACCCTGAACACCTCCCCCTTATGTTACCCCGCGAGCTACTAGCCAGCGTCCGCAAGCTGGAGATCCGCACCCGGCGGACGGTCGACGACCTGACCGCCGGGGCGTATCACAGTGTCTTCAAGGGGCGGGGGATCGAGTTCGAGGAGGCGCGCCCGTATACGCCCGGGGACGATGTCCGCGACATCGACTGGAACGTCACGGCGCGGCTGGGGGAGCCGTTCATCAAGACCTACGTGGAGGAGCGTGAACTGACGGTGATGCTGCTGGTGGATCTGTCGGCCTCGCAGGCGGCAGGCGGGGAGGGGAGGAGCAAGCGCGAGCGGGCGGCGGAGGTGGCGGCGGTGCTGGCGCTGAGCGCGATCCGCAACCACGACAAGGTGGGGTTGCTGCTGTTCACGGAGCGCACGGAACTGCACCTGCCGCCGCGCTCCGGGCGTAGTCACGGCCTGCGGTTGATCCGCGAGGTGCTCGGCTGGAATCCGCGCGGCCGGGGCACCCGCCTGGGCGGGGCACTGAGTGAGCTGATGCAAGTGATGCACAAGCGGGCGGTGGTCTTCCTGGTCAGCGACTTCCTGGTGCCGCCGGCGGACTATCTCCGCCCCCTGCGCATCGCCAACCGGCGTCACGACTTGATCGCCGTGCGTATCCACGATCCCGTCGAGAGCGTCTGGCCGTTGTCCGGGACGGCCTGGCTGGAAGATGCCGAGACGGGGGCGGTGCTGGCTTTCCCGGGGGGCCGTCAGGCGCTGGCTGCGCATGCGGCGGCGGCGACGGCGGGCCAGGACGCCATGCGCCAGGCGTGCCGCCAGGCGGGCGTGGATTTGATCGAATTGCGCCGCGACGAGGACTTCGTCAAGCCACTGATGCGCTTCTTCCGAACCCGGCAGGCCCGACGCTGAGGCATCGACGCCACCCCGCACGCGGGAAGGAGACCAAGGGATGAACCGCATAAGGCGCTGGCTGGGATGGACGGTGGCCATGGGCGTGGGCGTGGCGCTGGCCGCCGCGTTGGCGGTCGCCTGGCAATACCGTGCCGTTTCCCGGCAGCCCTTCCTGCCGCCGACGCCAACGCTGGCCTTGGATCCCGCCACCGGCGTTCGGCTTGGCGATCCGGTCACCGCGACGGTCTCCTTGTCCTTGCCGTGGCATCAGCGTCCAGGATTGGCGACGGTGACGGCTGGGGAGGGGGCCCAGGTAGTCGGGGCGGTGCGCATCCGGCGTGGCCGATGCCATTGGGGGCGGTGGGATTGGCAACTGGTCACCATTCTCCAACCGTACCGCGACGGCGAGACGGGGACGGGCCGGATCGAGTTTCGGATCGAACCATCGGCCCAGGGCCAGGCCGCCATGGCCGTGGAGATCCCGGGCTTTGCCGTGGCGGCGGCCGACGTCCCCCCCGCAGGCGAGCCGGAGTTGGCTGGACGGCTTGCCCCGACGTGGCGCGACCATTGGGACGCCCTGCGGCGGCAGCCCTGGCAGATGCTGGCGCTGGTCGGGGCGGCAATGCTCCTGTTGGTGGCTGGGCTTGTCCTGCTGGCCTGTCGCCTGATGCGGCGGAAGCTGGCGTCGCCCCCGCCGCCCCCGCCCTGGGAGGTCGCCCTGTCCCGGCTGCGCGAATTGCGTACCGACCTGGTCGCCGGAGCAATGGCGGCGGAGACCGCCCTGCAACGTCTGAGCGACGTTGTCCGCGCCTACCTCGAGGCACGGTTCAGCCTGCATGCGCCGTGCCAGACGACCGTCGAGTTCCTCCGCGACCTGGAGCGGCCGGGCAGCCCCCTGGGCGATGGCGACCGCGCCTTCCTGAAGGATTTCCTGACCGCCGCCGACCTGGTCAAGTTCGCCCGTCAGCCCGCCGACCATCAAGCCATCACGGATGCCCTCGGACACGCCGAGACGCTGGTGCGCGGGACGGTGCCCGCCGCCGATGCCGTGTCCATTCCCGGCACCGGGAGATGACCCATGCCACAGCTTGCCCATCCCTGGATGTTGCTTCTGCTGATGCCGTTGCTGGCCTTGGCCTGGCACGCCCTGTGCCGGCAACGCCGTCCCACCCTTGTGGTCGCCGCCGCCGCGCCATTCCAGGCCGCCGCCGCAGGGAGGTTGCGTGCCGCCGTCTGGCTGCCCTTGCTGATCGAGACGGGGGGCGTGGCCCTGCTGATCCTAGCCCTGGCGCGTCCCCAGCAGGGCGTCGAGGAACTGCGTCAACGCGCCGAGGGCATCGACATTGTCCTGGCATTGGACCTTTCGGGCAGCATGCGAGCCATCGACCTGCCGCCGGAGATGACCAGCGGCGAGGAGGTCCGCGCCGGCATCCGCGAGGGACGGCTCCGTCCCCGCATCGAGGTCGCCAAGGACGAGATCCGCGCCTTCATCGAGAAGCGTCCCAACGACCGCATCGGCCTGGTCGTCTTTGCCACCCAGGCCTACGCGGCCTGTCCGCCCACCCTTGACCACCCCTGGCTGCTCGAGCATCTGCGCCAGCTCGAGCCGGGCAGCGTCGGCGAAAGCACCAACCTGGCCGCACCGGTTGCCTCAGGGGTCAACCGCCTGCGGGAATCCGCCGCCAAGCGCCGCGTCCTGGTCTTCTTCTCCGACGGCGAGAACACGGTTACCGACCGGCTCACGCCGCGCCAGGCCGTCAAGCTCGCCAAGGCCAGCGATGTGGTCGTCTACACGGTCGGCATCGGCAGTCGGCGCAGCGTCATCGCCCAACCGAACCCCTTCACCGGACGGCCCCGGTTGGTGATGCTTGAGGACGAGTTCGACGAGCCGCTGCTGAAGGAGATGGCCGAGACTACCGCCGGCCAGTACTATGCGGCCACCGATGCGGCGGGCCTGCGCCAGGCCATGGATGAGATCAACCGCCTCGAGAAGACGACCTTCGAGCAGCCGCGCTACCTGGATCATCGCGAGCTGGCGCCGCCCGTCATCCTGGCGGGACTGGCCCTGCTACTGCTGGCTTTCGGCCTGCGCCGCACCCTCTTCCTCGTCGTGCCCTGATCCCGGCGCAAAAAAAAGGGAGCGCCAAGGCGCTCCCGAGTCTGGACAAGGAACCGGTCAATTCATGGTGATGGCCTGGACCGGGCACTCATCGACGCAGGCACCGCAATCGACGCAGGCATCGGTGACCTTGGCCTTGCCGTTCTCCATGACGATCGCCTCGGTCGGGCAGGAATCGACGCAGGCTTCGCAGCCGGTGCAGGTGCTCTGGTTCACGACGGCAGGCATGGGAATTCTCCTGGGTTGGGGTTGACGGGGAATGATCTTTAAAAGACACGGCGTACTATAGGGCATCACGCCGGAAGCGCAAGTGGGTGGGGGCAAGGGAAGGGTATGGCCTCAGTCTTGGAGGGCCCGCAACTTGTCCGGCGTAGCTCGCAGAGCGAAGTCGGATACTCGCGGGTCGAAATTGAATTTCCACACTGAGCACTGAGCGCTTCTACGGGCGCTTCCGGGACGTCGGCCGGAACGCGAACTTCGGGGACTGCCCCAGGAACGTGCAGGGATTGTCGTAGAAGACGGCCTGGACGTCGGCGGGGTCATGGCCGCGGCGGCGCATCTCGAAGATGGCATCATGCAGGGTGCCGGGATCGGACGGCCCCCAGTCGCCGGAGGCATCGACCATCAGGTGGTCGAGGCCATGGGTCTCGAGGGTGTCGACGACGCGGGGAGGGGAGTGCTTGGTCACCGGATAGATGGTCATGGAGGCCCAGAAGCCGGCGTCGCGGACCATGCCGACGGTATGCTCCTCGGCGTGGTCGAAGCAGACCCGCTCGGGATCGACGCCCCCGTGACCGCGAAGGTAGTCGAGCATCATCCGCGTTCCCTTGAGCTTGTCGCCCAGGTGTGGGGTGTGCAGCCACATCAGCGCCTGGCGTTCCAGGGCCAGTTCGACCTGCTCGGCAAAGACGGTCATCTCGTTGCGCGTGTTGCGGTTGAGTCCGATTTCGCCGATCCCGAGGACGCGCGGACGGTCGAGGAATTCCGGCAGGAAGGAGATCACCTCGCGGGCAAGCACGAGGTCGTCAGCCTCCTTCGGGTTGATGCAGACATACGAGTAGTGCTCGATCAGATATTGGGCGGCGCGGGTGGGCTCGTATTCGGTGATGTGGTGGAAGTAGTCGTAGAAGGCCGCTGCCGAGCGCCGGTCGTAGCCGGCCCAGAACGCCGGCTCGCAGCAGGCGACCGTATGCATCCGCGCCATCCGCTCGTAGTCCTGCGTCGTGCGCGCGATCATGTGGATATGGGGCTCGATGACCTGCATCGCCGTCAATCCTCTGAAAGCAATGTCAGGAAACGTTCAGCGCGGTTACCCTGGCCATCGTCAAGCACGGCCAGAGCTTGGCGCAATCGGGCGAGGCGAGGGGAGGCGGCAACCTCCTCATACCCCCTGCCCCGCTCGATCCGGTCGAAGGCCGCCGCCGCCTCCAGCAGGCCTGACCGCAGGTGCGGATAATACAGCTCAAGGAGCTCCGAAGCGCTCTTGGGCGGTGAAATCGGCTGGCGGGGCATGGCTCACCTCTGCTAAGAAAATATCGACAAAACGAACATTTTCGCGAAATACGCTAGCGCGCACGGGGAAAAATGTCAAACGGGTCAATTCCCCGTTTTTTGCTTTACCGGCAGGAAATCCGGACAGTCATCCATGGGGCTGACATCCCGGTCGTGCAAACTGCAATGACAGAGGAACGCGTGCTTCACCAGATGGGCGCAATCACGGCAAAACCGCTTCTCGTCGTCGGCTGCGGCCAAGGATGGACGAGATTCCGGGATTTCCCCGCCCAGCAAGGCAGAGAGACGCGAGGCGTCCTCGGCTGGCTTGCGGGGTCCGCCAGCTTTCGTCGGCGCTGCCACATCGGCAATCTTCGCCGTGCAGGCAGAACAGGCAAGGATGTCGCCCAGCTTGGTCCAGCCGTCCAGCAGGCTCTTGCGGACCAGGAACGCCTCGGCACCGCAGTGTGGACAGGTGATGTCGTCGCCAGCCTTCATGTCGGAATCTAGCCCGGGAAATCCGAAATCCCAAGTCCGAAATCCGAAATCCTCCTCCCTTGAGCGCCCGGGGGCTGGACGAGCGTTGCCGGGGAGCCCCCTGGTAACGTCGCATAATATATATTATGTTAAGCTTTGGGCCGCTCTGGCGACGCCTGATGATAGTTGCATACTATTGATTGGCAACGGTATATGTATTGCCGACAGGCAGGTTGTCAATAACTTGTCGACGGATTCGGTGGCTATCGGTGAGCCAGTCCAGAAGGTGGCTGGACTGCGGAGGCTAGGAAGCGTACAGCGACGATCTCGGGCTGGCAGAAGAGGCGGAAGGGAATCCGGGAACAGCCGATGCCGGCGGAGACGATCAGGTGTCGACCGTCCGGGGCATGGCGATAGAGTCCGTATTCATACGTCTTCCCATGGGCCGAGGAGGTCAGGACGGCGCCGAATCCGGGGATGCGGAGTTGTCCTGCGTGGCTGTGGCCGCAGAGGGCAAGTTGCCATGGTTGGTGACCGACGGTGGTGGATTCGATGACGGGCTCGACGCAATGGCTGAGAAGGCAGTGGAAGTTGGCCTCCGCAGCCATTTTCCCGAGACGGCGGAGGTCGGGGCGACCGATGCGGGGTTCGTCGAGGCCGTGGAAGGCGAGCGGGCCGCAGGCGATGGATTCGTTGACCAAGAGATGGAAACCGGCTTGGGCCAGCATGGCCCGATAATGGCGGTGAGGGAGCCAGCGGCGGCGGCGGTCCCAGTTGCCGAGGACGGTCACGGCGGGGGCGAAAAGCGGTTCCGGGAGACTCCCA
>CAZBDL010000004.1:20651-26311 GCA_964490525.1 uncultured Victivallales bacterium
AGGAAGGTGCATGCCTCCGGCAAGTGGCAGGCATGGGTGACCAGGTCGCCGCCAAAGGCCACCCAATCCGGGCGAATGCCCTGCCAGGCCTTGCGGCAGAGGCCGGCGATGTCCGGGACGGGCGGTGGCCAATGCAGGTCGGAGAAGTAGAGGAGTGTGCGTCTGGCGACCGGCGAATCCTCCGGCACCCGAACCTCATATTCGACGACCGCCAAGGCGGGCGACGACACATCTGGCAGGATGCGTCGCTGTGCGTAGCCGGCCAGCCGCCGCCAGTGTCCGCCGGAGGTCATGCCTCGTTGAGTTCGCGGATCAGGTCCGGCGCCAGGGGCAGGACGGCGGCGATCCGGGCGGCGCGGCCGTCCGGGAGGGTGACCGCGTCGCCAACCCGATGGCCGACCAGGGACTCGCCCAAGGGGGTGTTGCAGGCGAGGCGATGGCGCTCGGGGTCGCCGTCCCAGGCCCCCAGCAGGTCATAGGTCTCGCTCCCTCCCCTGCCCTCCTCGCCCAGCGCCAGTGAAACCCGGCATCCGGGCACCACCTGGTCGTCCACCTGGACCAGGCTGAAGTCAATGGCCCGAATGGTGTCGAGGTCGCGCTTGAGCTCATGGTGACGGCGGTTGAGTTGATGCTGCATCTCCTTGGCGGCCTTGTATTCGGCGTTCTCACGCAGGTCGCCATAGCTGCGGGCATGGGCGATGGCGGCGGAATTCTCGGGAATCTGGCGGCTGACCAGGTCCTCAAACTCGCGGATGCGTTGTCGATGGGAGCGGATCGAGGTCACCAAGGGCGTTGCCGAAGGGGGGGGGGCGGCATCGTTGGCCGAGCGCTGTGCCGCCATGATCGCCCGCCCTTGCCCGGCCTCGAGCAGTTCGTGGATCCGGGGCGAAATCCGTGAGAGCTTGACAAGCAAGCTCTGCTTCTCGCCCGACGTGAAGGCGTCGGCATGCTGCAGTTCGGCGAGGAAGCCAGCTTCCTCCCCGGTGATGGCGGCGAGCATCGCCTCCTGGAATCCCGCATGGTCGAGGATCAGCTTGCGCAGGGGCTTGACGGCGGCGGTCCGGGCGGATTCGGCGGCGGCCAGAGATTTCAGGAGCGCGCGTCCCGACCAGGGCAAGGCGGGTTTTTTTCCGGTGGATTTCCAATGCCAGAGGACGGCCCCCGCCGGCGGGGCCTGGCCGTTGCCGGGCATGGTTACAGAAGCCATGGCAGATTGCACCAGGGCGGGATCCAGTTCGGCGACGGCCGCGGGCCAGCATTTCGGCGGCAGGCGCAACAGGAGATCTTGGCAGTAGCGCTCCGGGAAGAGGGCGCGGGTGGCACGGAGGAGCGGGCCAGATTGACTGGCGGCGAGCCCGTCCCAGGCGGGGATCTCGGCGTGGGCGGCGGGATTGGACGGCCACCATGGCGCCCGCTCGCGCAACGGCGCCAGGGTTTCCCCGAGGCACTCCGGGGAAAGCCGTTCAGCCAGCAGGCGGACGATCTCGGCCAATTCCTTCACGGCCTTGGCGGCGGCGGGAGGCTTGGCCGTGGCCAGCAGGCGCGAGATAGCCGTGGCGCTGGCTTCGGGAAGGCGCGCGCCGACCGAGGCGTCACGGTCAAATGCCGTCAGCAGCAGATGCAATTCGGCCAGACTGCGGGCCGTGCCGGGATGGCGTGTGGCCGATGGTGGCGGGGCCCCATCTTCCGGGGCCACCCCCTCCCCGGTCGTCTCCTGCCTTGGCGAGTCGGGAACAGGGGACGTTTTCCACCAGGCGTCGAACTCGTCCAAGGTGAACCGCCCCGGCACCAGCAGGGCGAAGGAGGCCCGGCGCAAGGCATCGTCGGTGACGGCGGTCAAGGCTGATTTTCGCAGCAGCGCCAGCCAGGCCATGCCGCTGGGCGGCAGTTCGGCGCGGGCGGGATTGGCAAGACATGCGGCCAATGCCGGATGCGGCGCCAAGAGGAGGAACAACCGCACGGCACCGGCGAGCGGGAAGGCGATCTCCCGTCCCTGGGCCACCGGTTGGAGGCGGATTTCGGCGGTGAACTCGTCGATGGCGACAATGCGTCCCCACAGGCCCTGTTCGGGGATCGCCGCGAACACCCCGGCATTGAGACGGCGGAGGCAGGCGAAGCGGCGGACGATCTCTGGCGGCGCAACCGTGGCATCGCGCAGGCCGACGGCCTCGATGGCGATCGGCGTGGGGATGGCGACGCCTCCCCGGAAGAGACAGCGCAAGGCCCGCTGTAGGGCGGCGCGGAGCTGTGGGGAATCGGCCAGCCCGGCGGTGGCCAGCGCCAGGCAGAACTCGGCCCGAGACGCATCGGCAGTGACCGTCTCCCCCCAGCTTTCGATGAGCAGGGAAAGCGCCTCGCCCCCCTCCCCGCCACAGGCCGCCTGGGGATCGGCGTCAAGCAGGGCCCGCAGTTCGGCCAGGACCTCGGGGGAATTATCCTCCGCCGCCCGCAGCACCAGGTCGTCAAGCATCGCCATCGGACACATCGCTCCGCTATTCTTCGTCATCCATCAGGTCGAAGCGGGTCGGCTTGTCGTCCTGGTTGTAGTACTGGTAATTTCCCTTGGCGTGCTTCTTCAGGGCCTCGGCGGTGATCTTGTCAAACGGCCCCTTGATGATCACCTCGCGATCAGCCTCGCTGGTATGCGCGTCGATCCGGAAGGAGCGGTAGTAGACGCCATCGACGACGAAGGCCAGGGACTGCCGGGTGAGGCCGACGCTCAACTGCATCCAAACCAAGGCACCATGGCGGTCGAGTTCGAGCTTCAGGTCGAAGAACTCGGGATCCTCCGCATTGGGTAGCAGTTCGATGGCCTTGATCGACTTCGAGTGCAGAAAGGGATTGGCGTTGATCCAGATGGATTGGCCGCTGAAGGTCGGGACCTGCTTCTCCAGTTCCTTCATGCCGCGGGGGTAGCGGATGATCTCGTGGACCGTGATGATCTTGTCCGGCTTCTGCGGCTTGAGGCTCTCGCATCCGCCAAGAGCCATGGCGAGGGTAAGCATGCCGCAGGCGGCGGCGGCAAGGACGGATCGGGGGCGGGCGATGACGGTCATGGGGCTTTCTCCTCCGGGAGCGGTGTTTGTGGATCGAGCTTGCGGTACAGGGTGGCCAGGCTGATGCCGAGCGTGCGTGCGGCGGCCGCCTTGTCCCCGGCGCAGCGGGCGATGGTTTCACGCAGGTAGACGGACTCGACCTCGCGCAGGTAGGCCTTCAGGGACGGGGTGTCGCCCGCCGGGGAGGTGGGCGGCGCGGCGACGGACGGGCGGCGCGAGGCGGCGAGCCCGTCGCCGGCCATCAGGGGCGCAAGGTCGGCCATCTCGATGCGGTCATTGTCGCAGAGGGTGGCGATGCGGCGGATGAAATTCTCCAACTCCCGGACATTGCCCGGCCAGGAATGGGCACAGAGGGCGTTCATGGCGGCGGCCGAGATCTCGATCTCGCGACGATTCTCTTCAATGTACTGGGCCAGGAAGCGCTGCACCAGGGCGGGAATGTCGTTCTTCCGCTCGCGGAGCGGAGGCACATGGATCGGGATGACGGCCAGCCGATAGAAGAGATCTTCACGGAAGGTGCCGTCGGCCACCTTTGCTTCAAGGCTCTCGTTGGTGGCAGCGACGACCCGGACATCGACATGGATCTGGTCGGTGCCGCCGACCCGGCGGATCTCGCGCTCCTGGAGGACACGCAGGAGCTTCATCTGCATGGACACCGGCACGGCACCGATCTCGTCGAGGAGGATGGTGCCGCCGTCGGCCGCCTCGAAGAGGCCCTTCTTGTTGGCGTTGGCCCCGGTGAAGGCACCGCGGACATAGCCGAAGAGTTCGGATTCAAGGAGGGTCTCGGGCATGGCGGCGCAGTTGATCGTGACGAAGGGGCGCTCGTGGCGGAGGCTGGCGGTGTGGAGTGCGCGGGCCACCAGTTCCTTCCCGGTGCCGCTCTCGCCGAGGACCAGGACGGTGCTGTTGGTCCGGGCGATCTTCTCGATCAGGCGGTAGACGCGGAGCATCGGCTCGGAGTCGCCGACCAGGCAGCCGAAATGGCACGGGGTGTCGAAGGTCGAGCGGAATACCTCGATCTCTGCCATGGCCTGCTCGTAGCTGAGAGCGCGCTGGACGGTCAGCATCAGCTCGTCGAACTTGAACGGCTTGGTGACGTAGTCGAAAGCCCCCCGCTTCATGGCCTCGACGGCGTTGTCGACGCCGGCATAGGCGGTCATGACGATCACCGCGAGATGGGACTGGATGTCGCGCGCCTGGGAGAGCAGTTCGATGCCGTCGACCTCCGGCATGCGCACATCGGTGATCATCAGGTCGAAGACCTGGTCGCGAAGGACGCGCTGCGCCTCGCGGGACGAGCTGCACGCCATCACCTGGTGCCCTTGGCGGACGAGCAACGCCTTGAGGACGTCGATGATGCTCAGTTCGTCGTCAACAATGAGGATTTTGGCCATGTCGTGGTTCCCGGGGCGGTGATCGGAAATCGGCCGTCATCGTTGCCGATGACATCCGGAAAGAGGCGTTAGGGGATGCGTCGCAGATTGGCGAGAAGCAATCGCTCTTCCCAGGAAAGCATGGCATTGTTCTCCATGATGCGGGCATGGATGAGCTGCTTCAGTTCGGGGTTGTCGTGGTGGACGGCCATGGCGATGACGGCGGCCCACAAGGCGGTGTCGGCGCGCCCGCCCGTGGCGAGGCGGACGACGACGTCCTGGGGTTCGTTGCTGCTGATCGCCTCGCTCAAGGCCTGCTCGCTTTCGGCGGCGACGGTGGCGGCGGCGAGGTTCCGGGACAGCGCCGTGGCCGCGGCCTGCCGGTCCAGGGAGCCGTCGGCGACGCGCAGTGCCAGGTCGATGGCGTGTAGTCGCGGATAGGCGGCCAGGGCGCAGAGGCGGCGGTCGCCGAGGAGTCGCTCGATGGTGCGGCGCAGCGCGGCGAGGTTTCCCGCGCGGGCCAAGCGGTAGGTGGCGACCCGTTGCCAAAGCTCGCCGGACGCGACGTTGCCGCTGACCGCGGCGGCGGCCAGGTCGGCAAGGCGCCAATCCTCGGGAACGTCAATGTCGTTGGCCAAGGCAAAGGCCGTCGCCTGGAGCAGGAGCCGGGCCGCCGGATCGGGGGCGGATGGCTGGGCCTTGCCGAGGGATTCGACCCGCGCCGCATCCCAGCGCCCGGCGAGGATGTCCGAGGCCGCGCGGAGGTATTCGAAGTCGCCACGTACCGGCCGGGCCTTGCGGAAATGCTGGCGGTGCCGGTTGGCGGTCTTCTCGAAGCTGGCCACCTCGGCATCAGGAAGCTGCAGGATGGCCAGCAGGTGCAGCAGGGCAATGCGAATCTCCAAGGCCGGATGCTCCGGGGTGAACGGATATTTGTCGGCGATTCCGTGGGCACGGGGGGGCGAATAGCGGAGCGCGTACTCCAGCAGCAGAATATTGGCCAACGCCTTCATCGGCATCTCCTCGAGGCCTGCCGTGCCGCTTGCCAGGGCATTCATCCATGGTCCATGCGCCTCGCCGCCCTCGTACCGGTAGGCGATCAGGGCGCGGGCAAAGGCCAGGGCCGGGCCCCAAGGCTTGACGCGACCCCGCAGGTCGGCGAGCTTCTCGGCCGACATCGCCTGGCGGCCAAGGGCGGCGGCCCGCGACCAGTCGCCGACGTCGAGGA
>CAZBDL010000005.1:0-25463 GCA_964490525.1 uncultured Victivallales bacterium
CCAGCGCGACCCGGGACAGCTCCGCACTGTAGAAGATCCGCTTTCCTTGGGCGGGGCCCGGCTCGACCTTGGCCCGGCAGGTGCATTCGCCAATCGACAGCTGGTGTTCGTTGATGATGCCGTAGTCGCCGTCAAGATAGGCATAGGTGTGCGCGACCTGGGGAATGTAGCCGAGCGGCACGCTCTGGGGCAGGTCCGGATTCACGTAGTCGGGGCCACGTTCCGTGCCGACGTAGCGTTGGCTCTGGGTCGCCCCGTACTCCGGCAGGTAGCCGAGGCTCGCACTGTCGTAATAGACCGGACGCAGCGAGCCCTCCGGATAGTCGCGGGCTGGCACATAGCAGAGCCGCTCGTCCATCAGGTCGTTGTCGTCGGAATGAGAGACGATAACCGAGCCGTCCACCGTGGCGTCTCGGCCCGCGATCATGGTGGTGCAGGCCGCGACCCGCGATTGGGCCAGGAGGGCTGTCATGCCGACCGCCCATGCCAACACCGACGTGAACCTGTTCATGCGATGGGCCTCCGCAAGGGGTCTTGACGCTTCAACGGCAAGGCGAAGGTAACGCGCCGCAGGTCGAATTCAAGCCGCCGTTCCCGTACGCGGGTCTTGGCGCCATCGCCGGAAGGCATCCATCACTCGACGGTTGCCCCGGCGGCGACCATCCGGCATCCGGCATCGGGGGTGAGCGGGCTGCTGGCCACCTTCATGGCGTCGTCGAGCTGAAGGCGGGGCAGCCAGGCATCGGAGTCGGCCTTCAGATCCGTCCCTTGCAGGTTCAGTCCGAGCATGGCGCGCAGTGCGTTGACGCGGGTGTTCAGCACCTTGACCTCCGCCTCGGCGGCATTGCGGTCGATCACGTTGCGCGACATGTATGCGGCCGACCAGGCCTGCGGCAGCGGCAGCTTCAGGTTGTCGACGAGCGTGTTGTTCTCGGCCTGGTCGAGACGTTCCGCCTCGTCCTCCAGGTCCGTGGCCGAGATGACCGTCGCGAACTCCAGGTAGTCGCCCTGCAGGCTTGCGGCCATGACGTTGCCGTTGAGCGTCACGCCCTTGGCCTGCCGCGCATTGTCGACCGCGTAGCAGTCGTTGAATGCCAGCACATTGTTCGAGGCGTTGACCACGCAATCGACCTCGAGCTTCAGCGCGCTGCCGCCGAACGTCGCGAAGGGGTCGTGCTTCTCGTTGAACAGCGAGGTGTTGCGGGTGAAGGTGAAGGTCGCTTCCCCCTTGCCGTCGCGCGGATGCCATTGGGTCAGCAGTGAGAAGCCGTTGCCGGTGTTGTTGATCGCCAGGTTGTTCTCGACGGTCACGGTGCTGTTCTGGTGGCCCCACAGGGAAAACGCGCCATCGGTGGGGGCGGTGTTCATCACGATGCAGTTGCGCACGACGACGTCGCCGTCCTTCCAGGGCTTGATCTGCAGGCCGCCGCTTTCTGGCGTGGGATTCTTGCCGGCGGCGGGGGTGGCCTTGCGGTTGATCTTCCGCTGGGCATCGTCGGTGTATTGGTTGCGGCCAGCGTTGTCGAAGATCAGTCCGTCAACCACCACCTTGTGCTTCCCAATCTTGCGGTATTTTGAGAGGTCGATCTTCAGGCGGTAGTCGCCGCTCCAATTCTTGCTGAGGTTGTCGCCGGCGAGGATGGTGCGGTGGGCTCCCCAAGGGTCGCGGATCGTGAAGGCGTCGTCGTAGCCGCCATAGATCTCGACGGGCACGCCAATGAGGTCATGGCCGTTGTCGCCTCGCCCGGTGTACATGCCGCGGGCGATGAAGACACGGTCGCCTGCGGCGAGGCTGCCGACAATGTTGCCCAGATCGTTGGCGGGTTTCTCCTTGGTGCCTGCCTTGCCCTTGCCGCGTTCTGCCGAGACGTACCAGTCGCGAGCCCGTGCGCAGGGGGTCAGCATCGCCGCTGCCAGGAGTGTCAGCGCCAAGGTCCGATGGTGCTTCATGGTGGATCCTCCCCAAATGAGTCGATTGGGTTGCTCGTCGACCGCAGATTGAACTCTCACCGTTTGGTGAAGGTAGTTCAAGGAGGGGACAAATTCAAACGGGTGCCATTGCCTCCGCGCCATGAGCAAGGAGGCGAATGGAAATGGTGGTGGGGGATGGATTCGAACCATCGAAGGCATCGCCAGCAGATTTACAGTCTGCCCCCTTTGGCCGCTCGGGAACCCCACCACGGGGTCGCGGATGGCTCGGCGACTGGAGCGGGTGAAGGGAATCGAACCCTCACGGCCAGCTTGGAAGGCTGGCGCTCTACCATTGAGCTACACCCGCAGACGCCGCCCATCCGGGCAACGGGGGTCAAGTATAGCGGCCATGCCCGGAAAGTCAAGGGCTTGCGGAGAGGGGGACGCGGGGCTATCTTCCGTGAGCGATCACAGGAGCGCGTCGCCGGGGCGTCCGGCGGCCATGCAACCCCTTAGCCATCAAGGAACAGAACGATGGGCAAGGCATTTTCGGCGGAGACGTTGGGCTGGGCGCTGCCGTCCGGGGCGCGGTGGATCTGGACGGCGACGGAGCGGGCGAACCAGTTTGTGGCGGCGCGGGCGACGGTGGACTTGCCGTCGGGCGTGACGGGGGTGCGGCTGGCGGTGTTTGCGGACACGAAGTACAAGCTGTACGTGAACGGGCGTTTTGTGAATGCGGGTCCGGCGCCGTTCTGGAAGCCGGTGGTGATGGTGGACGAGCATGACCTGGGCGCCTGGGTGCGTCCCGGGCGCAACACGCTGCTGGTGGTGGCCTGCTTCGTGGGGCACAACACGAAGTACAACACGGCGGAGCGCCCGGGGATCCTGGCGTGCTTCGAGGCGCGGGCGGGGAAGCAGGCGATTCGGTGCCACACGGGGGGGGCAGAGTGGCGGGTGGCGGAATTGGGCTGTTGGCATGGCGAGACGCCGCGGCGGAACTGGGCGATCGAGCAGATCGAGGATCTGGATCTCGGGCACCCCGACTTCCGCATCCTGGCGCGGCACGCGGGGAGCGACTATGCGGGCGGCGACGGCAAGGCGGAGCCGGCGCGGGCCTGGCGGACGCCGCGGGCGTTCGACCGTCCGGACGTGGAGCTGCGCCGCCGGATCGTGCCGCCGCTGGCCTGGCGCGACGAGCATCTGAGTTTACCGCGCACCATCTTCCGGGGCAATACGGAGATGTACAACTGGCAGGACACGGCGTTGCGCCTCGACCATGAGCACGCCTGGCCGGAATGGGAGGAGGAGGCGCACGAGGCGACGCGCGGTGGCACAGTGCGCTTCACGCGCCGGGAAGGGGAGCCGGGCTACCTGTTGCTCTACGACTTCCGGCGCATGCGGGCGGGCGACCCGGGGGCGGAGATTGTCGTCGACCGGCCCTGCACGCTGGAGTTCGCGATGGCCGAGGATCTGCGGGCGGACGGGCGCCCGATCGTCTGGCGCAACGGCGGCCACTACTATGCGCGTTACCATTTGGCGGCCGGGGTGAACCGGGTGCGCTTCTACCACTTCAACGGCTACCGCTACCTGTATCTGGTGTTCAAGGATGCGGTGGGGGCGGTGGAGGTGCGGCGGGTGACTTCGCACAACTGCCGGGCGGACCTGGCCTATGGCGACGCGTTCGCCTGCGAGGACCGGACGGCGGAAAGCCTCTACCGGATCTGCCGCCGGAGCATCAAGCTGAACACCCAGGCCTTCGCCTACGACTGCAACACCCGCGAGCAGGGGACCTACTGGGGCGACGGCATCTGGATCGTCGAGAGCGTCGGCCACCTGACCGGGAACTTCGCCCACCTGCGGCACCTGTGCGTGGCGATGAACGACGAGATCCGGCAGACCGGGCCGCTGCTGCGGGCCAGCCTCTTCGGCATGGCCGATCCCCTCTACGACTACTGCCTGGTGCCGGTCGAGGCCTTGTGGCGCTACTGGCGTTTCACCGGCGACCGGGCGACCGTGCAGGCGGGCATGGCGACGGCCCGGGCGATCGTCGCGCAGTTCCGCGAATATCGCAACGGTCAGGGGTTGATCACCGTGGCCAACATGCGCCGCATCCATGGCGATGCCCTCAAGGGCCTGCTCTTCATGGACCACCAGGGCAATGGCTGGCATCCGATGACGACGGTCGGGCTGGACCGGCGCGACGTCAACGCCGGCTTTAATCTCTACTATCTGCAGGCGCTGCAGGCACTGGCCGGACTGGAGCGGGCGGTCGGAGGGCGTCCGGCAGCGGCCGTCGAGCGCGAGATCCGGACGTTGACCGAGACCCTGCGCCGGACTTGCCTGGTGCCGTCGGCGGGGTTGCTGGCGGATGCGGTCGGCGAGGGCATCGCCGAGCCGCGCTTCTCGCAGATCGCCAATGCCCTGGCGGTGACCACCGGCCTGCTGGAAGGCGCGGCGGCCCGTCATGCGCTGCGGACGGTGCTGGACATCCCGCGGCATCCATGGGTCTCGCAGGGCACCCCCTACAGCTATTTCTTCCTGGCGGAGGCGACGGCGCGCTGCGGCCTGGCGGCGACGGCGGTGCGGCACTTCAACGAGGCCTTCCGGGGGCAGCTCGAGCGCGGCGCGACCACCACATGGGAAGCCTGGCGGGCTGAAAACCACGACTCGCGCAACCACGCCTGGAGCGCGCCCCTGCCGCACCTGGTGCGCCGCGGCGTCATCGGTCTCGACCCGGTGACCCCGGGCTATGGACAGCTCCGGCTGGCGCCGGACTTTGCCGCCTTCGACGAGCTGGACGCCACCTGCCTGATTCCGCAGGGGCCGGTGCACGTCGCCTGGCGGCGGGTCCGTCCGGATGCCTTTGCGCTGCAGATCGCGGTGCCGAGGGGTGTCAAGGCGAGCGTCGAGCCGTTGTCTGGTGGGCGCCGTGCGGTTGTCGGCACCTTGTCCGGCACGGTCACGGTGCCGGGCTGATCGGAGATCCGGACGTGGGAGGGGTGGCGGCTGACGGGACGTGAACGTCATTGCGGGCCGTGCCGGTTTCGCGAAACCGGCATGCCCCGTGCCCCGCTGGATGCATTGAGGACGAGCCCACCCGCTCACGACTCATCCCGGAGCCTTCTGGCATCGGGAGCCGGGATTTTCAATTTTCGCCCGCCCCCCGCCCCCCGCCCCTCGATCACCGATCACCGATCACCGATCACCGCCCACTCCCCCGATCACCGCCCGTCTCCTTCCCGGCCCAGCCGGCCGCTGGCCCAGGTGGCGAGGTGCTCGCGGAAGATCTTGGCGTTGTGGCGGATGTCCACCGGGAAGGCCGGATGGAACAGGATCGTGTCGAGGTCGGCGGTGATGGGGGGGGCGGCAGCAAGCCCGCGAAGTTCGCGCCTGAAGGACGCCTCCGCCGCGCGCGTCCGGGGCATCTCGCCAGGGCGCGGTTCGATGATGATCACGGGGCGCTGCCGTCCGGGTTCGCCGACTCCCACCAGGGCGCTGCGAAAGACCCGTGGATGGCCGTTGAAGATGGCCTCGCAGCAAACCGAGTAGCGGGGGCCGGCCGGGGTCAGCACCCGGTGCGCCTTGCGTCCGCAGAACCACAGGCGCCCGAGTTCGTCGAGGTAGCCCACGTCGCCCATGCGGTGCCAGAGGCCATGGCCCGGATCGCGCATTTTCGCCTTGGCGGTGTGCTCGGGAAGGTCGCAGTATTCGGGGGTGACGACGGGGCCGTGGACGACAATCTCCCCGCGTTCGCCGAGGGGCAGTGCCAGGTCGTCGCGCCACTCGGGGAGGATGTCGTCGCAGGCGCGGATGATGCGGATATCGATGCCGGGGAGAGGGCGTCCGACGCAATGGCCTTCGCCGCGGGCACTGCGCACGCCGGTGTCGGCGAGGACTTCGCTGCCAGTCATGGTGGCGACCGGCAAAGCCTCGGTGGCGCCATACGGGACCACCGTCTCGCCGTCCTCGGCCATCACCGAGCGGACCAGTTCGTGGAGGTCGGCGGGGACGGGGGCCCCTGCCATCAGTACCCGGCGCAGGGTGGGCAGGCGCAGGCGGCGTTCGCGGCACCAGTTGCCCACGCGCCGCCAGAGGGCGGGCGAGGCGAACGAAAAGGTCACGCCATGGCGTTGGATGGTGCGCACGATGACCTCGGGATCGACATGGGCCGGGCGCGAGGGATCCATCTCCGGGATGACGCAGGGCATGCCGAGGGCGGCGCTGAACAGCGCGAAGAGGGGGAAGGCGGGCATATCCACCTGGTCTGGGCCAGCGCCATAGACGTTGCGGATCAACTCGGTCTGGGCAAGAAAGATGCGGTGCGTGTAGAGCACCCCCTTCGGCGGGCCGGTGCTACCGGTGGTGAAGACGATGGCCGCGGGATCGTCGGGATGAGTCGGGGCCACCGGATACTCGGCCTTGCCCCGGCGCCCTTCCGGGTCGAGGCGTCGGATCCAGGGCGGCGCGCCGCCGCCGACCGCAAAGCGGTGGCGAACGCAGCGGAAGGTCCCGCGGTGCAGGAGCCCCAGCCAGTGGGCCTTGGCGATGCCGACCATGGCCTCGGGCCCGGTCATGCGCACGCAGCCGAGGAAGTTGGCCAGCCCCATGCCGGGGTCGATCAGCACCGGCACCGCGCCGATCCGGAACACCGCAAAGACGGCGGCAATGAAGTCCGGGCCCGGACGCAGCAGCATCAGGGTGCGCATGCCGCGGGTCACGCCCCGGCTGCGCATCTCGCAGGCGAACGCCGCCGAACGGCGCTCCAGCTCGGTGAAGGACACCGTCCCCCCGCGATGATGGATTGCCGTACGGACCCCGTGGCGGGAAGCCGCCTCGGGCAGATGTTCGGCGATGTTCCGGGGCTGGTGCGGGGATGACATGGCAAGGTGTTCATGGAGAAAGCATTGCGCATTCATGTGACGGGCCGATAAGATAGTCCCCTTCTGTCCGATGGCAAGCGGCGGCAGATCCCGCGGTATCGTGCCTGGACCAAAACGAGGATCGCGCCCTGCCTCCCCTCATGAAACGGTGCCATAAAACGGTGCCATGATAAGCAAAATATTGTCCAGCAAATACATACAGTTAATTAATGCGAATTGAAAAATCCTTTTTTGGGCGTGTAGGCATGAAAAATGACAATACAAAGTCATTTAATTAAGTGTAAATTGCAGAACATCAAATATAAGCATATACTGGCACCGTATTGTTGTTGTGGCGCAGATGGATGCAAGGTATACTCGCCAATGAGCTTTGGAGGCCAACTACTTGCCGATGCAGAAGGCGCGAAAGATCTCGTCGAGGACGTCGGGCGTCGTGGTCTCGCCGGTGACGGCGCCGAGTGCGGCGAGGGCGTCGCGCAGGGGCAGGGCGGCCAGCTCCCAGCGTTCGGCGGCGATCTCCTGGCGGGCGGCTATGAGGGCCTCGCGGGCTTCGGCAAGGAGCCGGGCATGGCGGATGCCGACGGCGATCTCCGGTTCGGTCTCCGCATCGCTGCCGCGGATCGTCCGGGCCAGGGCCCCGCGCAGGGCCTCGATGCCGGCGCCGGTGCGGGCGCTGATGCGCACCGTGAGGGTGTCGGCGGCGGGCAGGTCGTCGGGACAGGGATGGCCGTCGCACTTGTTCCAGGCGGCCAGCACCAGGGCATGTTTTGGGTGATGCCCGCGCAGTGCGGCCAGCTCCGCCGCGGGATCCGCCGCCGCCGCATCGAGCAGCCAGAGGACGACCTGGGCAATGCGCAGCGAGGCCAGGCTGCGTTCGATGCCGAGGCCCTCAACCGGATCGTCCGCCCGCCGGATCCCTGCCGTGTCCACGAGGCGCACCGGTATGCCCTCCACGACCATCTCCTCCTCGACGGTGTCGCGGGTCGTGCCGGGCGTCTCGGCGACGATCGCCCGGTCGTAGCCCAGCAGGCGGTTGAGCAGGGTCGACTTGCCGACGTTGGGGTGTCCGGCAATGACCACCCGCACTCCGTCGCGGAAGGCCATGCCGTCGCGGGCCGTGGCGAGCAGGGCGGAGAGGTTGGCGGCCGCGGTGTCGAGCTGGCGGCACAGGGACTCCGGCGGTTCCCAGTCGAGCTCCTCGTCCGGGAAGTCCAGTCGGGATTCGCATTCGGCAAGAACCGCCAGGACGGGGGCGTGGATCGCCCGGATGTGCTGCCCGAGCAGGCCCGCGTTCTGGCGCTCGGCCAGGCGCAGGGCCATGTCGCTGCGCGCCCGGACGATGTCGGCGACCGCCTCCGCCTGGGTTAGGTCGAGCTTGCCGTTGAGGAAGGCGCGGCGGGTGAACTCCCCCGGCGCGGCGGCGCGGGCACCGACCCGGAGCAGGGTGGCCAGTACCCGCCCGGAGACCAGGCTGCCGCCATGGCAGTGCACCTCCACGACGTCCTCGCCCGTATAGCTGGCGGGCCCGGGCATGACCACCGCCATGGCGGCATCGCCAGGATCGTCGGCCCTCTCCGACGTTTGGCATCGGCCCAGGCAAAGCCGCCGCGGCGTCTCCCGCGACAATGGCGTCGCTCCGCGCCACGCCCGGTTGGCCACTGCCACCGCGTCCGGGCCCGAGATGCGCAGCACGCTGACTGCTCCGCTGCTGGCGATTGCGGCGATCGTGTCGTCTTCGCCCATGGCGCTGCCTTTCCGGTGTCCTGCCTGGCACGGTTAGGGCGAATATATCGCCGTCCTGGGCTGTCGCAACCGGCAATGACATTGCGCCGGGGCG
This sequence comes from uncultured Victivallales bacterium, assembly GCA_964490525.1. Taxonomy (GTDB): domain Bacteria; phylum Verrucomicrobiota; class Lentisphaeria; order Victivallales; family CAZBDL01; genus CAZBDL01. The sequence continues at coordinate 8,629 of CAZBDL010000005.1, forward strand.
GTCAAAAGGGGTCCGATATGGGGGTGAAGCGAGGGGTCGGCTGGCCTGGCGCCATGGGGTGGGGGGGAATGCGCGGGGCGCGCTTGAAAAATCGCCGTCGGCACGGTATAAAACAGCTTGTCCGCACTGGTGCGGCGGATTGGGTGAAACGACACGGTCTTGCCTAGGAGGAACGCGGCCATGGCCATCGAAAAGAAGAGCATGAAGGATATTCCGTCCGATATGCGGCAGAACTACCAGGCGGCGTTGTCGGCGATCGACAAGAACAACCTGGACTATGCGGTGCTGCTGCTCAAGGGGATTGTGCAGCGCGAGCCGGGGCTGATGGAGGCGCGCGAGCGGTTGCGTCAAATTGAGCGGAAGAAGGCGGCGGGGGTGGGGTTGTTCGGCAAGTGGATGGCCGGGATCACGACGTCGGGCACGGTGACGGCCGGCAAGACGCAGCTGGCGTCGGGCAAGCCCCTGAAGGCGATGGCCAAGGCGGAGGACGCCCTTGCCGTGAGCCTCGTCTCGTTGCCGGCGCTAAATCTGCTGGCCCAGGCGGCGGTGGAGGCCGGGGGGCTGTTCATCGCCATCGAGGCGCTCGAGTTGGCCCGGGAGTTCTATCCGAAGAACGTGGCCGTGCTGGATTGGCTGGCGCGGGTGTACGGGGACGATGGGCAGGGAATGAAGGCGCTGCGCTGCCGCCAGGAGATCGCGACGCTGAAGCCGGGCGACCTGGCGGTGCAGCAGAAGGTGCGCGAGGCGGCGGCGCTGGCGACGATGGAGAAGGGCAAGTGGGAGGACAAGGAGTCCGACTTCCGCACCAAGCTCAAGGACGAGGCCGAGGCGGGCAAGATCGAGCAGGAGAGCCGGATCGTGCGCAATGTCGATGATGTCCGTGACATGATCGAGCAGCTTGAGGGCAAGGTGGCCAAGGGCGACACATCGCTCGATGTGATGCGCAAGCTGGCCGACCTCTACCAACGCTGCGAGCAGCACGACAAGGCGCTGGAGTGCTACGACAAGATCATCAAGGGCATGGAGACGATGGATCCGCACATCGACCGGGCGATCGAGAAGTCGCAGGTGGCGAAGTATGCCCTGGCCATCCGCGAGTGGCAGGCGCATGGCCAGCAGGGGCCGGCGCAGGCCAAGGAGGCGGAAGCGAGGATCGCGGAGATCACCGGGCAGCGCCTCGACTACCAGTTGGAGCGCGCCCGCTTTCGGGTCAGCTCCTATCCGAACGACATGCAGTTGCGCTACGACCTGGCGATGGTGCACTGGGAGCGGGGCGAAGTCGACGATGCCCTGCAGCAGTTCCAGTTGGCGCAGAAGAACCCGCAACGCCGCCTGACCTCGCTGGTCTACCTGGGCCGTTGCTTCCATGCCAAGCGGCAATACGACATGGCGGTTGACCAGATTGTCAAGGCGATCGGCGACATGGTCGCCATGAACGAGGAGAAGCTTGACGCCCTCTACCACCTCGGGGTGTGCTACGAGGACATGGGCAACCGCGAGAAGGCCGGGGAGTGCTTCAAGCAGATCTACCAGGCGGATGTGAAGTTCCGCGACGTCGCCCAGCGCATGGAGAAGCTCTACGCGAAGTAGGGCGCGTTGCCCGGGCGTGTCCGACGCCCCTGGAGGGGCCCGATGGAACTGCCGACCTTCCTGACCACGGCGCGCCGCCTGTTCGGCGGACGGCGCATTAGCAATCCCGAGAAGACGGCGCTGCTGACCGAGAAGATGCCGGTCCAGCCGGAGTCGTTGCCGGCGGCCGTGACCGACCGCTATATTGTGCGGCGGGCGCTTGGGCAGGGGGCCTTCGGCATCGTCTACCTGGCCGAGGACCGGCGGATCGGCCGCCTGGTTGCGGTCAAGCAGCTCTTCAAGGGGCACGTCAGCGATCCGGAGATCCACGCGCGCTTCATGCAGGAGGCGCGGATTGGTTCGCAGATCGACCATCCTAACATCATCAACGTTTTTGCCCTGGAGGAAGATGAGAAGTCGGCCTGCATCATCATGGAATACCTGGGGGGCGGCAGCCTGGCCTCGTTTCTGCAGAAGGAGGGTCGGGTCGACGTGCCGACGGCGGTGCGCATCGTGCTGGGCGTGCTGGCGGGCCTGGAGTCGGCGCACCGAATGATGGTGGTGCACCGTGACATCAAGCCGCAGAACATCCTCTTCGGGCCGCAGGGCGAGCCGAAGATCGCGGATTTCGGGGTGGCGCACCTGCCCATTCAGGCGGGCGGGGCACGGACGCTCGAGGAGCGCTCGGGCAAGGTCATGGGCACCCCTCTCTATATGGCCCCGGAGCAGTTCCTGCTGCGGCCGGTGGATGCGCGCACCGACCTCTATGCGATGGGCATGATCCTCGCCGAGATGCTGACGGGAACCAAGCCCTACCGGCTACTGCCGGGCATGGCACTTGAGGACATTGCCGCGGTTGTCCTCCACCAGGAGCCCGACCTTTCGGGGTTGGCGGCGCGGGAGGACGTTCCCGAGGCGCTGCGGGCGCTGGTCGGGCGCCTGCTCAGCAAGGATGTGACGGGGCGTCCGGCCTCGGCCCAGGAGACGGCGGCGGCGCTCGAGGGGGCGGTTCCGCCGGAGTACATCACGTCGCTGATGCGCAGTTCGGGCGGCATGCCCCGGGTTGGCGGCTACGGCCCACTGCTCAGCTCGCCGGCGGCGATGCTCGAGGATGTCATCCGGCTGCTTTTGGTCGATGGGCTGCTCTCGCCGGCCGAGCGGCGCGAGCTGGATCGCCGGGCGGAGCGTCTGGGCATCAGCCCGGTGCAGGCACAGGCCATCGAGGAGAAGGTCCGCCAGGAGTTGTCCCTGCCCTCGATGCGCGCCCTCAAGGAGTTCGGTGCCATCCTCGAGGCCTTCTACAGCTCCAACCAGGAGATGCGCCTGAACCGGCAGCAGCGCCGCTATGTTGAGCAGAAGCGCGAGGAGCTGGCCATTCCCCAGGGCGAATGTGAGCGCCTGGAGGTCCAGGTACGGGACCGCATCGCCCATCTGCGGCGGACGGTGCCGCCGCGGGAGGACGTCGACCCGGACGAATCCGGCCTTGGTGGCGGCGGCGTGCCGACGGCATAGGGCGTTGTTTGTCAGGAGCCTGCGGAACCCCTTGCCCGGAGCCGCTATGGCAGGGAGACCGCCGCCATGCCGACGCCGTTGTCGAGGACGACAACCCCGTTCAGGCCGCCGGGATCCTTGGCGGGCACCTGGACGACCACCCGGCTGTCGCCGTTGGCCCGATCCATGCAGACGGGCTTACCTTTGGCATCCGTGTAGGTCAAGTCCGGCGTCAGCACCTTGCATTTCTGCTGCTTGATGGCCAGTCCGGTCTTGGCGTCGAGGTATTCGCGCGAGACCTTCGGCTTCTTAAGTCCGAACCAGCGGCCGGTGATGATCAGGAGGTCGTTGCCATCGGCATCGACGTCCGGCGTCACGGCGGCGATTTCCGGCGGCACCAGCTGCGCCTGGTCGTTGAGCGACTGGTCGTCGACGCCTGCTTCCTTGCTGTCCAGGCGCAGGTCCATGGTCAGGGGCTCCTGATTGCCCGCTGCCAGGGCAAGCCAGTCCGCGGCGCTCTGCCCGGCGGCCTGGTCGGTCTTGAAAGTCTTGCTGTTGAACAACTTAATCTTTCTGGTCCAGGTGCAGTCGACGGCGCCGGCACCGATGGTTTTGTCGACCTTGGTCAGGATCTTCGCCTTGGCCATCTTGCCGTCCAGCAGTTTAACGGGATCCCGGTAGACCGCGTAGATCGTCGGCTTGAGGCGGAAGTTGCCGACGTTGGGAAGGCCGACGACATCGTTGGCATTGATCGGGAACTCGCTGCCGGCCGTGACCATCCAGGCGAAGCCTGCGGTGAGGGTGGCACCATTGCTGTCGTTGAGGGTGACGGTCGTGCTGATCGCGGCGGCATCGCCGAGAGTGACGTTCCCCGCCGTGATCGACCAGCCGGTGAAGGTCCAGCCTGCCGCCGGGATCGCCTCGATGTCGACGGGCACGCCGATCAGGACCTCGGTTGGCGCGCCTGCGGCCGGCAGCGTCTCGCCGTCACCGACCACGGCCAGGGTCAGCAGGGCAGTGGGCTGATGGTATTCGTAGGCGCCCATATCGACGACGTCCTCGGCGATCCTCGCCTCGCCATCCAGGTCCACGGTCAAGAACAGCGGCACGGCGGCATTGCTGCCGGTGTCGACACTGGGCGAGGCGGGGAGGAGCCGGAAGTCGTCATTGCCCGCATCGGCAAAGAGCGGGTCGGCATTGATGTTGCCGGTGCCGGCATGGCCGCCTTCGACATTGCTGTAGGTAACCAGGTTGACCCCCCTGAGGACGCCCCGCTGGCCGGCGATGATCGGGCTGGTGCCTCGGACGACCGAATTGATGATCGTGCAGGTGGCCTCATCATAGGTGGCGATCGCCTCGCCAAAGGCGTTGTTCTCGCTGAAGGTGCAGTTGACGATGGTGGCGAAGGTTTCCCCGCTGTTGCCGTAGAGTCCGACGGCGCCGCCGACGGGAGAGGTGTTGTCGTAAAACAGGCATCCGGCCAGGGTGGGAGAGAGGTAGCTGTTGTAGATCGCCACGGCGCCGCCGTCGTATCCTGCCTCGTTGCCACGGAAAACGCAGTTTGTGAAGACCGGGGCAGCCCCTTCGCCAAAGGTGCCCTCAATGTAGACGGCGCCGCCGGAGCCCAGATTGGCAATGGCGCAGGCGTTGTCGGCGAAAGTGCAGTTGCGGACCGTCGGGCTGCAGTCGATCAGGAACATGGCGCCGCCATCGTTCCGGTCCAGGATGCCGTCTGCCAGGCCGTTCACGATGGTGACGCCATCGAGCACCGCCGTCGCGTCGACCTTGACCTCGAATTGGCGGATGACGTGGTAGACCTGGCCATCCGCGCCGAGGTCGCCGTCCAGGATGGTCTCATGGGTGCGGAAGTCGCGTTCTTCCAAGGTTGCCTCGGTGCCGGCGAAGCCGCCATAGATGGCGACGCCGGTCTTGAGCCGGAAGTGCTTGTCGCGCGGGTCGGCCCCCGCCAAGCCGTTCAGGCTGGTCGGGGTGTAGGTGCCCGCCTCAACCCAGATCTCGTCGTCGGCCGCGGCATCGGTCAGGGCCGTCTGCAACGACACCGGATCGCCCCAGGCGTCGCCGCTGCCCACGCCGTCGGCGATTCCCGGGGAGACATGCCAAACCTTGGCCTGAGACATTGGGGCGAAGGCAAGGAGCCCGGCGGCGAGCAGACCGCATGACCGCGTTCCCGCCATGGCCGTACCGATCCTGAACCGACCGCCAGTGTCACGCATTGTCCACACCTCCATGATGATGGGTCTCGATCCCGCATGCGCCAGGGCGATGGCGGCATGGTGTTCCTGAACGGGACACCGGCGGCGAATATACATCTTGCTGCGCGGCTGTTCCAGCCATCCCTGGCCAGCCCTTTGCCTGGGGCAAATGCGGTGTACTGTACGGGTCTGGAGGGCGGGGCGCACTGACGCAAGGGACGACAGGAGCCTGCCATGGAACAACGACCGGCGCCGGGGACGCATCGGCTGCTTTTTCGCGGGGATGCGGCGACCTTCGAGCTGTTCCTGCCGGCGGCGGCGGCGGGCAAGGCGTATCTGCACACGAACCTCGGCCATGCGGCGCTGCAGCGCGAGGACATCATTGCCTGGACCGAGCGCAGCCAGCCGGCCCGCGGGCTGGACTGGCATGACCTGCCGATGGTGCGGGTGGACGAACGGACCTTCCGGATCACGGTGGCCCTGCTCGAAGTCGGCCATTTCGAGGCGAAATGCCTGTTCTTCCCGGAGGACGGCGGCGAGCCGGGCTGGCCGCACGGGCCGAATGTCGGCATCAACGTCGAGCCCGGCGAATACCTCTGCGCCAACAGCATCTACTGCGCCTTCGTGCGGCAGTTCGACGGCCACAAGGACCAGGCCCGAACGAGCCGGAACGACCACTACCTGGCGGGCATCCGGCGCCTCGACGAGCACGGCTACACCGTCATCCCCCCCTCCGGAACCTTCCGCAAGCTGATCGGCGAGCTGGACTTCATCGTCAACACCCTGAACTGCCGCATCCTGCACCTGCTGCCGGTCAATCCGACGCCGACGGTGTACGGGCGGATGGGCCGCTTCGGCAGTCCGTATGCGGCGCTGGACTTTACAGCGGTCGATCCGGCGCTGGCGGAGTTCGACCGCAAGGCGACACCATTGGACCAGTTCCGCGAGCTGGCGGACGCGGTCCACCTGCGCAACGCCAAGCTCTTCCTCGACCTGGCCGTCAACCACACGGGGTGGGCGGCGAAGCTGCACGAGACGCATCCGGAATGGTTTGTGCGAGAGGCGGACGGGGCGTTCCATTCGCCCGGGGCCTGGGGCGATGTGTGGGCGGACCTGACCGAGCTGGACCATTCCCGCCGCGACCTCTGGTCATGGCTGGCGGAGGTCTTCCTGACCTGGTGCGAACGCGGGGTGGACGGCTTCCGCTGCGATGCCGGCTACATGATCCCGGCGGAGGCCTGGCGGTACATCGTGGCACGGGTGCGGCGTGAGTACCCGGACACGGTCTTCCTGCTCGAGGGGCTGGGCGGCGACCCGGCGGTGACCGAGCGGCTGCTCAACGAGGCGAACCTGAACTGGGCCTACTCCGAGCTGTTCCAGAACTACACCCGCGACCAGATCTCGGGGTACCTGCCGTATGCCGAGGCGGTCAGCGGCAGCCGCGGCATCATGGTCCATTATGCCGAGACGCACGACAACAACCGGCTGGCGGCGAGCTCGCCGACCTATGCCCGGATGCGCACGACACTGTGCGCGCTCTCCTCGCGCAACGGGGCCTTCGGCTTCACCGCCGGGGTCGAGTGGTTCGCCACCGAGAAGATCGATGTTCACGAGGCCAACGCCCTGAACTGGGGCGCGGCGGAGAACCAGGTCGCCCACATTGCCCGGCTCAACCGCATTCTCGTTTCGCATCCCGCCTTCTACGACCGGACGAGCCTGCGCTTGGTGGCGACCGAAGGCACCGACCGCAAGTACGACGCGGACACCCTGGGCTTTGTGCGCACTGACCGGCACGGGGAGCGTCCGCTGCTGATCCTTGTCAACCTCAACTGCCGGGAGCCCAACCGGATCTACTGGACGGCCTCGGAGGTGCCCTTCCGCAGTGTCGGGATGGCCGACCTGTTGACCGGGGAGGAGGTTACGCCGGAGCTGGAGGAGGGGCGTCCGGGGTTGCTCATGGCGCCGGGCGAGGTGCGTTGCCTCAGCCCGGATCCGGAGGACCTGGCGCGCATCCGCGAATACGAGGATCGGCGCATCCTGCGTCCGGACCGCATCGACCGCCAGCGGGCCCGGGCGGTGGCGCTCGAGGTGCTGTGTCGCCGTCGCCGCGACATCACCATGCCGGAGGTTGACGCTGACCGTCTGGCGGAGGCCCTGCTGGTGGATCCGGAGGACTTCTGCCAGCGCTTCTGCCAGGAGGACGGGGAACTGTCGGTGGCGGTCTGGCGTTCCCCGGCCGACCTGCGTCGCCGGGTGATGGTGCCGCCGGGGCACGCCCTGCTGCTCCTGGCGCCCTCGCGCTTTCGGGCCCGCATTGTCGAGGAGGGCAACGTCCTCATCCAGCGTGACAGCCTGAAGGCGCTGAACGGCCTGCACTTCATGCTCTTTGCGCCGCGCCGCGTGCCGCGCGCCCATACCCTCTGCCAGCTCCGCATCGACCTCTTTGGCGAGGCGGGCCTGCGCCGCGAGAACGCCGAGCTGCTGATGCTTTCGCGGGGTGACGATCCGGTGCCTGTGACACTCGGCCCGGAGGGCGTGGGTGCCCCGGGTGCCGTCTTCCTGGCGGGCAACGGGCGGGGTGGCATGTGCCATGTGCCACTGGCCTGGGGCGAGGTCGCCAGCAAGTACGACGCCCTGCTGGCGGCCAACCTTCATCCCGAGCATCCCGAGGACCGGCAGGTGCTCTGGACGTGTTGCCGGGCCTGGCTTCGCCGCCAGACCCACTCACAGCCCTGCTGGGTGCATGCGGTCGCCGGCTTCCGGCTGGACCATGACGGGGCGGGCCTCTGGGAATTCCATCTGCCGGCCGGGGGCGGACGCTATGTCGACGTCGTCTTCCGCCTGGCCATGGTGCCGGGGCGCAATGCCGTGATCCTTGACATTGCCCGGCTGAGCCAGCGCGACGAGGAGCTGGACCTGGCCGACGACGATCCGGTGCGCCTCATCCTGCGTCCGGACATTGAAGACCGTCGCTTCCACGACGTGACCAAGGCATCGGACGGGCCGGAGGGGCATTGGCCCGGAGTGGTGACGTCCGGTGAGGACGGCTTCACGTTCGCCCCGGCGTCCGACCGCGCCCTGCGCCTGGCCATCTCCCGCGGCGCGTTCCATGCCGCCCCGGAATGGCGGTATCGGGTCTTCCATCCGGTCGAGGCCAGCCGTGGCCTTGAGGCCGAGGGCGACCTCTTCTCTCCAGGATATTTTGATGTGGTCCTGCGTGGTGGCGAGTCGGTCCGCCTGGTGGGCCAGGCGCTGACGCCGTCCGAGCCCGAGCCCTTGCCTGCCGAGGCCGTGACGCCGCCGCCCCCGCATCCGATTCCCGACTTCCCGGGGTTGCTGCAGCGCGCCATGGAGGTGTTCATTGTCCGCCGCGGCGATCTCAAGACCGTGATCGCGGGCTATCCTTGGTTCCTCGACTGGGGTCGCGACACCCTGATCTGTGCCCGCGGGCTGATCGCTGCCGGGCGCACCGGCGAAGTTGCCGACATCCTCCTGGCCTTTGCGAAGTTCGCCGAGGGGGGCACCTTGCCGAATGTCCTCTCCGGAGCTGAGGCGGCCAACCGCGACACCAGTGACGCCCCGCTCTGGTTGATCCTTGCCTGCCGCGACTTCCACCATGCCCATCCCGACCTCGGCCTGCTCGACCGCGCCGTCCCGGGGCGCGGCGTGCCCCTGCGTGCGGTCCTGGCCAGCATCGTCGAGGGGTATCTGTCCGGCACCTCCAACGGCATCCGGGTTGATCCCGAGAGCGGCCTGGTCTTCAGTCCCTCGCACTTCACCTGGATGGACACCAACCACCCGGCCGGCACACCCCGTCAGGGCTATCCCGTCGAGATCCAGGCCCTGTGGTTTGCCGCCCTGCGCTTTCTCGCCGAGGTTGGGGCCGGGGAATGGGTCGAGTTGGCCGACTCGGTGCGGCATGCCGTCGACAGTCTGTTCGTCCGCCCCGAGGGTTGGTTGAGCGATTGCATCCATGCCCGCCATGGCGCCGCCGCCGCCCAAGGCACCCCGGACGACCATCTCCGTCCCAACCAGCTCCTCGCCATCACCTTGGGGCTGGTCGAGGACCGTGCCCGCCGCGAGGCCATCCTCGCCGCCACCGCCGAGCTGCTGGTGCCCGGCGCCATCGGCAGCCTGGCCGACCGCCCGGTCGCCCACGCCCTCCCCATCCATGGCGGCCCGGCGGGAGCCTTGCTCAACCATCCGCACCACCCCTTCTGGGGTCATTACGAGGGCGATGAGGATACCCGCCGCAAGCCAGCCTACCACAACGGCACCGCCTGGACCTGGCTCTTCCCCTCCTATCCCGAGGCTTATCTGATGACGTTCGGTGAATCTGGGCGCCGCACCGCCAAGGCCATCCTCAGCACCGCCAAGCTGCTCCTTGCCCATGGTTGCCTTGGCCAGCTTCCCGAGATCGTCGATGGCGACCTGCCCCACACCCCGCGTGGCTGCGATGCCCAGGCCTGGGGCGTCACCGAGCTTTATCGCGTCTGGAAAATCGCCGACCGGAAATAGCTCCTCCCCCTTCATGGCATGCCGGTCAAACCCGGCACGGCCCGCCCCTTCGCGTCCCGTCAGCCAACACCCTCCTCGTCTTCGGGGCGGAACTCGACGCCGGCGGGAAGGAGCGGTCCCTTCTCCTTCGACGTGGGCGGCCGGAGTTCGTCCTCGCCGTGCCGACCATCATGCGGGGATGTCGTTCAACCCTGATCGGCCTCTCGACCTTCTCGTAACCCGCCTGTGAAGACAACATAACATATGATGTAAAAACCTGATGATTAATGTATAATGCTAAATCGTTACTTTTTTCGCAAATGCCGCTTGACATTCATTGATGATTCGCTACATTTGTAGCAGTTAAATAATTAACACGCCTTCCGGCAGGTGTTTGATGGCGGCAGCACGGCCAGAGTTGGGGATGATTCCGGGTCCGACCGTGGTGCGGTTGAGCGTGTATCGTCGGCTGTTGCGGGAGCTGTCGCGCGAGGGGCGGGGCCAGGTGTTCTCGCATGAGCTGGCGGAGCGGGCGAACAACTCTCCGGCGCAGGTGCGCCGCGATCTGATGTCGATCGGCCTTTCGGGGCGTCCGCGCCGGGGGTACGAGGCGGTGCGCCTGGCAGACCGGATCGGGGAGGTGCTGGGCCATGGGCGCGGCGAGCATCGGGTGGCGTTGATCGGGGTGGGGAACTTGGGCCGGGCGATCCTGGCGCATTTCGCGGGCCAGTCGGAGCTGGCGGTGGTGGCGGCGTTCGATGTCGATCAGAACAAGGTGGATCGGGTGATTGCGGGATGCCGCTGCCATCATCTGCGGGAACTTGGGGAACGGACCCGGGAGGCGGGGATCGACCTGGCGGTGCTGACGGTGCCGGCGGCGGCGGCGCAGGAGGTGGCGGACCAGGTGGTGGCGGCGGGGATCACGGGGATCCTGAATTTTGCGCCGGTGCCGTTGCGCTTGCCGGCGGGCGTGTTCTCGGATCGCCTCGACATCGGGGCGGCGTTGGAGAAGGTGGCATACTTTGCGTCCGGCCGCGAGGCCGGGGTGCACACAACCCGGAGCGAGGAAGCATGGACGACCTGACACGGATCCTGGAGCGGTATCCGTCGGCACGTCGGCAGGATCTGATTCCGATCCTGCAGGAAGTGCAGGCGGCGTATGGGCACTTGTCGGCCGAGACGGTGGGCGCGGTGGCGCGGCACCTGGGCCTGCCGGCGGCGAAGGTCTACGGGGTGGCGACCTTCTACAACCAGTTCCGGTTCAACGCGCCGGGGCGGAACCACGTGCAGGTCTGCCGGGGCACGGCCTGCCATGTGAAGGGGTCGGCGGCGGTGCTTGAGGCGCTGCTGCGGGAGCTGAAGATCAAGCCGGGCGAGACGACGCGCGACGGGGCCTTCAGCCTCGAGGTGGTGGCGTGCATCGGGGCATGCGGGCTGGCCCCGGTGATCAGCGTCAACGGCGAGTTCCACGGCAACCTGACGCCGGCCCAGGTGCCGGGCATCCTCGAGCGCTACCGGCAGGCCGGCGGCGCGGCAGCGCAGGCGGAGGCCGCCGTGACGGCGGCGGAGGCGACGGCATGAAGGCGGCGGCGAAGGCAGGGGCGAAGGCGGGCGGCAAGGTCCTGGCGGACTTCCTGGCGGGGCTGGCTCCGGAGGCGGTGCGCGGCGACATCACGGCCTTGCCGGGCGGCCCGGCGGCGGCGGCGCTGCGCCGCGAGGACGTGGTTCGTCCGGTGATCATGGTCGGGGCGGCGACCTGCGGCATCACGGCCGGGGCGAACCGCACCCTCGCGGCGGTGCGCGAGTGGACGGCGGCGCACCGGGTCGACGCGGACGTGGTCGAGGTCGGCTGCATCGGCCTGTGCGCCGAGGAGCCGCTGCTCGACGTGCAGCTCCCGGGGCGCGAGCGGATCTGCTTCCGGCGGGTCGCCGCCGAGAATGTCGAGACCCTCCTTGACGGCGTCTTTGCGGGCCATCCTCCTGCGGATCAAGTGCTTGGGCGCCACCGCCGCTACGGCTTGGCACCGTGGCCGGGCATCCCGGCCCTGGACGAGCATCCCTTCTTTGCGCCGCAGACGCGCTGGGTCCTGGCCAACTGCGGCCTGATCGTCCCCGACCGCATCGACGAATACCTGGCCTTTGGCGGCTACCGGGCACTGGCCAAGGCGCTGCACACGATGACGCCGCGCGAAGTCTGCGAGGAGATCGAGATGAGCGGCCTGCGCGGGCGTGGCGGTGGCGGCTTCCCGACTGGGCGAAAATGGAAGTTCGCGCTCGAGACGCGGGCCGACGAGAAGTACATGATCTGCAATGCCGACGAGGGCGACCCGGGCGCGTTCATGGACCGCGCGGTGATCGAGGGCGACCCCCATCGCCTGATCGAGGGCCTGGCCATCGCCGCCTACGCCATCGGCGCCAGTCATGGCTACATCTACATCCGGGCCGAGTATCCGCTGGCCATCCAGCGCCTTGACGAGGCCATCCGCCAGGCCTCGGCCGCAGGCCTGCTCGGCGAAAACATCCTTGACAGCGGCTTCAACTTCCATGTGACGATGAAGCGTGGCGCCGGGGCCTTCGTGTGCGGCGAGGAGACCGCGTTGATCCACAGCATCGAGGGCAAGCGCGGCATGCCCCGGCCCCGGCCCCCCTATCCCGCCGTCAGCGGGCTCTGGGAAAAGCCGACCGTGATCAACAACGTCGAGACCCTGGCGAATGTCGCGGACATCGTCCGCCATGGCCAGGCCCGCTACAGCGCTCTCGGCACCAAGGGCAGCAAGGGCACCAAGGTCTTTGCCCTCTCCGGCAAGATCGCCCGCACCGGCCTGGTCGAGGTCGCCATGGGCACCCGTCTGCGCGACATCATCTTCGACATCGGCGGCGGCATTCCCGGCGGCCGCGCCTTCAAGGCCGTGCAGATCGGCGGACCCTCCGGCGGCTGCATCCCGGAATCCCATCTCGACATCGAGATCGACTACGAGTCCCTGAAGACCGTCGGCGCCATGATGGGCTCCGGGGGGCTGGTGGTGATGGACGACCGCAACTGCATGGTCGACGTCGCCAAGTTCTTCATGGACTTCATCCAGCGCGAGAGCTGCGGCAAGTGCATCCCGTGCCGCGAGGGCACCCGCCAGATGCTGCGCATCCTCGAGGGCATCACCCGCGGGCGTGGCCACGAGAGCGGTTCGGACGCCCTCTCCCGCTTCAAGGGCGTGATGGTCCTCGACCGCCTCGCCAACGTCATCCGCGAGACCAGCCTCTGCGGGCTCGGGCAGACCGCCCCGAACCCGGTGCTCAGCACCCTGCGCTGGTTCCGCCACGAGTACGAGGCGCACATCTACGACCGGCGCTGCCCGGCTGGCGTCTGCGCCGAGCTGCTGTGCTACGAGATCATCCCCGAGAAGTGCGTCGGCTGCGGCGCCTGCGCCCGGAAGTGCCCGGTCCAGGCCATCGCCGGCGCCCGCAAGTCCCTCCACACCATCATCCACGAGCGCTGTGTCGGCTGCGGCAACTGCCTGGTTGCCTGCAAGTTCGATGCCGTCAAGGTGAGCTGACGACAACCGCGAGGACATCGCCATGTTCGAGATCAAGGTGAACGACCGGGACATCGACGCCTATCCCGGCGAGACCATCCTGACCGCGCTGCGGCGCGCCGGCGTCAACGTCCCCACCCTGTGCCACATGCCCAACCTGACCCCGAGCGGCGCCTGCCGCATCTGCGTCGTCGAGGTCGAGGGGATGAACGGCCTCGTGCCGAGCTGTTCCTATCCCGTCCAGGAGGGCATGGTCATCCGCACCCATTCGCCGCGTGCGGTGCGGGCGCGCAAGACGATCATCGAGCTGCTCCTGGCGAGCCATCCCGACGACTGCCTGTACTGCGTGCGCAGCGGCAACTGCGACCTGCAGCAGCTGGCCGTCGAGCATGGCGTCCGCGAGCGCCGCTATCCCGACCGTCGCGAGCTGGTCACCGTCGACCAGACCAGCCCGTCGGTGGTGCGCGACCCCGCCAAGTGCATCCTCTGCGGCAAGTGCGTGCGCGTTTGCGAGGAGGTCCAGAACGTCGGCGCCATCGACTTCACCGGCCGCGGCAGTGGCGCTATGGTCGCGCCCGCCTTCCGGGCCGGGCTGAACATCTCCAGCTGCGTGAACTGCGGGCAGTGCATTCTGGTCTGCCCGACCGGCGCCCTGCGCGAGCAGAGCTCCCTGCGCGAGGTGACCAGCGCCCTGGCCGATACCGAGCGCGTGTGCGTTGTCCAGCATGCCCCTTCGGTCTCCGTGACCCTCGCCGAGGAGTTCGGCATGAAGCCGGGCTCAGACGTCAACGGCCTGCTCGTCGCGGCCTTCCGCCGCCTTGGCTTCAAGTATGTCTTCGACACCTCCTTCAGCGCGGACCTGACGATCATGGAGGAGGCGAGCGAGCTGGTGCGGCGGATCCAGGGGAACGGGCCGTTGCCGATGCTCACGAGCTGCTCGCCGGGCTGGATCAAGTACGTCGAGCAGAGCTATCCGGACATGATCCCGCACCTCTCCACCTGCAAGAGCCCGCAGCAGATGCTCGGGGCAGTGATCAAGAGCTGCTTCGCGGAGAGGGAGAAGATCGACCCGCGGCGCCTCTTCAGCGTCTCGGTCATGCCCTGCACGGCGAAGAAGTTCGAGGCGGGGCGTCCGGAGATGGGCCAGGATGGCGAGCCGGATGTGGACGCGGTGCTGACGACCCGCGAGCTGGCGCGGATGATCCGCCTCTTCGGGATCGACTTCACGGCGCTGAATCCGGACAAGGCGGACTCGCCGTTCGGGGCACGGAGCACGGCGGGCAAGCTCTTCGGCGGCTCGGGTGGGGTGATGGAGGCGGCGGTGCGCACGGCCCATTACCTGATCACTGGCCAGGAGCTGGCGTCGCCCAAGGTCGCGGACCTGCGCGGTTCGGGGGGCATCCGCGAGGCGAAGCTGAAGATCGGCGACCTCGAGGTCGGCGTCGCGGTGGTCAACGGCATCGGCAACGCCGCGGCCTTGCTTGACCAGGTCCGGGCTGGCCGCCGGGACCTGCACTTCATCGAGGTGATGACCTGTCCGGGCGGCTGCGTCGCCGGCGGCGGCCAGCCGTACGACACGGATCCGGCCCGCATCAAGGCGCGCCAGCAGTCGCTCTACAGCATCGACGACGCCGGCGAGATGCGCACCTCGCACACCAATCCCGAGATCAAGCGGCTCTATGCGGAGTTCCTCGGCGAGCCGGGCGGCCCGCGCAGCCACGAGCTGTTGCATACCCACTACCGGACGAGGGAAGTGCAGGTGTAGCGATGAACCGCAAGGTGCCCCTGATTACGACCGTTGGCGACCGTTGCCGGGTGTGCTACACCTGCGTGCGGGACTGCCCCGCCAAGGCCATCCGTATCGCGGGCGGCCAGGCCCAGGTCATCCCGGAGCGCTGCATCGGCTGCGGCAACTGCGTGCGGGTGTGCAGCCAGCGGGCCAAGCTCTATCACGATTCGCGGCCCCAGGTGGGCGAGCTCCTTGCCGGCCCGGGCACGAAGACCGCGATCGTCGCCCCGAGCTTCCCGGCCGAGTTCACCGATCTTGATCCGCGCCTGTTGGTGCAGATGATCCGGCGCCTGGGTTTTGATCGCGTCTGCGAGGTGGGCTATGGCGCCGACCTGGTCGCCGTCGAGTACCGGCGGCTGCTCACCGAGAATCCGGGGCGGCGCTTCATTGCCACGACCTGCCCCGCGATCGTCTCCTACATCGAGAAGTACCATCCGGAGCTGGTCCACGACCTAGCCCCGATCGCCTCGCCGATGGTCGCCACCGCTCGCGTCCTGCGCCGCCTGCACGGCGCCGACCAGCGCGTCGTCTTCATCGGCCCCTGCATCGCTAAGAAGGCCGAGGCGGTGCGCAACGGCGCCGACGAGCATGAGGTGGACGCCGTCCTGACCTTCGCCGAGCTGCGCGAGATGTTCCGTGCCCAAGGCATCCTGCCCCACACCGGACGGCCCTCCGGATTCGACCCGCCGCATCCCGGACTCGGAGCGCTCTTCGCCCTCAGCGGCGGCATGCTCCAGGCCGCGGGAATGCGCGAGGACCTGCTCGACTCGCGGATCATCACGGCCGACGGCAAGAACCACTTCGTCGAGGCCATCCTCGAGTTCAAGGAGGGCGCCTTCGAGGCGCAGCTCCTCGAGGTCCTCTGCTGCCATGGCTGCATCCGCGGCGCCGGCATGAGCAATAACATCCCCTTCTTCAGCCGCCGCCACGCCGTCAGCGCCTATGTCCGCGAGCGCCTCCGCCACTGTCCACAGGCGACCCCGCTGCCGGAGGAGGTGCAGGCCGACCTCGACCTGAGCGTCTGCTTCGCCTCCGACGACACCCGCCTGCCGATGCCTTCCAAGGAGGAGCTGGAGGCCATCCTGCGGCGCATGGGCAAGCTGCGGCCGGAGGACGAGCTGGACTGCGGCGCCTGCGGCTACCACACCTGCCGGGAGCATGCCGTCGCCATTCACAAGGGATTGGCCGAGAGTGAGATGTGTCTCCCGTTGACGATCGACCGGCTGAAGCGCTCGCTCTCCGACCTGCATGCCTCCAACCATCAGCTGGCGCAGACCCGCGAGGCCCTCAACAACGCCGAGAAGCTCGCCAGCATGGGCCAGCTCTCGGCGGGCATCGCCCACGAGATCAACAACCCCCTCGGCGTCATCCTCCTCAACGCCAACCTGCTGCTCTCCCAGACGCCGTCCGGCTCCGAGGACCACGAGGACCTGCGCCTCATCGTCGAGCAGGCCGAGCGCTGCCGCAAGATCGTCGCCGGCCTGCTCAACTTCGCCCGCCGCAACCGGGTCCTGCTCCAGCCCACCGACCTGCGCCGCCTGGTCGACGGTTGCCTGCGCACCATCGCCCATGGGGACGAGGTCGCGATCACGGTCGAGGACGCCCTGGCGGATCCGGTGGCGGACATGGACCACGACCAGATCGTCCAGGTCCTCACCAACCTACTGCTCAACGCCATCGAGGCCATGCCCTCCGGCGGGTCGATCCGCATCGGCCTGGCCGACACCCCCGACCATGTCCGGCTGG
>CAZBDL010000006.1:0-12797 GCA_964490525.1 uncultured Victivallales bacterium
TCGTCACGCTGAAGGTGTCGCTGACCCCGCCGATGGTCAGGACAACATCAACGGTGGTCGAATAGGTGGCGGGGCTGGTGGTCCGCACCCGGACCTGGTCGCCGGAGCGGACCGTGCCGATGGCCGTCGTCCAGGCCTCGCTCGCGTTCACGTCGTACTCGCCGCCCGTGATGGCGATGGCCGCGACATTGACCCCGGTGACCGACACCGCGTTGGAGACCGTGAGCTGGCTCAGGGGGACGTCCACCTGATCGGTGAAGGTGAACGGGGCAGGCTCCAGGTCGATGCCATACTTGTCGACCAGGTAGGCCTCGACCGCCTCGCGCTCGGCATCGGACAGTGCGGTGTTGTAGACAATCACCTCGGCGACGTCGCCGTTGAACTGGCGGGCGATCGCCTCCAGGGACTTGCTGCCCACCGAGAAGAAGCGCGGCTCGGCCCAGGCCAACGGGGGGAAGCCGGTGGTCTGGACCCGGCTCACCCCGTTCACCCAGGAGGAGTAGCTGGTGTCGTCGACGTAGATGTCGGTGTGGACTTGGTGCTCGCCGCTGGTCAGGGGCTGCCAATGGATGAAGCCGAATTCATTGGTCGCCCAACTGTCCTGCTGGAGGACGAAGTTCAGGCTTGCCTCGTGCTGGTAGTCGACGATGTCGGCGTACTGCTTTTGGGTGGCGCCGGGCTTGGCCACGACGAACATCGAGTAGTTGCGGGTGCCGGCAAGAAGGTTGATCGCGCCTGCCGTCTGCAAGTAGTCGTCGGCGCCATCGAAGCGGAGGGCGGGCTGTCCGTTGCCGGCGTCGGCCACAAAGAGGGGCTGCTTGGCGCCGGTGCCCTGGACCACGTCAAAGCCGTTGCCGCTGCGATCCGCCCAGGCGCTGACCAGATTGGACCCGTCCTTGGTGACGCCGTCGTCCGCCTTCAGCCAAAGCCGCAGCCCGGACACCGGCAACGGCCCGGCCAATTCCTTCACCTCATCGGCGGACAGGGCACGGTTGAAGATCTTGACCTCGTCAAGGACGCCTTTGAACGCCTCGATGTAGCCGCTGTCGTCGGGGCACGCCCCAAGCGCCAAGTCGATGCCAGCCGTATCCCCGGGGCCCCCTGCAAAGGTCGCGCTGACCACTTCCGCCCCATCCAAATAGAGGCGGTGTTCCGCGCCTTCGCGGACGTAGGCCACATGGTGAAAGGCCGTGTCGGTGACCGCCGGGCCAACGAGGATCGCGTTTGCGCCGTTGGCATATTCGAATCCGGCCTGCAGGGAATCATCGGCGATGAATTGCACCGTATAGGACGATGGCGCATCCACGCCGCCGATGACCGAGCCGCCCTTGATGACCAAATGTTCAGCGCGGCCCTCGCCCGGTCCAGTCCGCTTGCACCAGGCGGCGACGGTGACGTCTCCGGCGATGGTCAGCGCCGGATCGTCCGGGACGGAAACCCGGCTGTTGTCCGCGCCGTCCAGGCTGAAGCCTTGTCCGTCGCGGCTACTGGCGTAGCCGGCGCCACCATGGAGGGTTCCGTGATGCCCGCCGATGCTGTCGTAGGCGTTGTCCTCGGCCTGCCACCAGGCGACCAAGCCATCGACGGGCGGGTCGTCGGCTGAGGCGGTGGTGACGGTGAAGGTGGCACTGACGCCACCAATGGTCAGGGTGGCGGCGACCGCCGTCGCGAAATTCGCGGAGGAAGTCAGCCGCACCAGGATCTCGGCGCCCGGGTCGACCAGGCCGTCGGCATCGGTCCAGCCGCCGCCGTCGACCTGGTATTCCCCGCCGGTGACCGCGATCGGGGCGGGCATGGTGGTGCCCGAAAGCGTGACCGGATTGGAGACGATGGTTGTGCTCCGCGGCACGCCGTCCGCGTCCTCGAAACTGAAGGGATCAGGGCGGATTCCCGCCAGTTCCGCGACCTCCGCATCCGTCAGGGCCCGACGATAGATTGCCAGCTCGTCGATCCGGCCGTTGAAGCGCTCGTTCGCGACATTGGCCTGCCCGGCGATCATCAGCGGCGTCGTGGTCGTGAAGTTCTTGTCGTCGGTGAAGGTGCCGTCGGCGACGCCGTCCAGGTAGAAGGTGTAGCTGTCACCGCCGCTGCGGATGATGGCGACATGGTGCCAGGCCCCGAGGGAGACGGCGCTGTTGCCGTAGTGGCGCCGGAACGGGACGTCGGTCTCGAAGTTGAGCTTGGCCGGCCCGCCGACGTCAACCAGGCGGAACAGCCATGAGCCGTCGTCGCCGTTGTGTCTGGTGACGATGGCGTTGAGGCCGCTGGCGCCGGTCAGGGCGGCCGGCCAGATCCAGCCGGCGATGGTGAAGTCGTCGCTGCCGAAGGTCAGGTCCGCGCTGTCCGGGACCGTGACGTAGTCGGTGCTGCCATTGAAGAGGAAGGCCTGGCCGGATTGGCCGACGGTGTAGGCGGTGCTGCCCTGGACAGTGCCATGGTTGGCGCCGGCGCTGTCGTCAGCGTTGTCCTCGGCGCGCCACCAGGCGGTCGGCAACGGCTGATAGCGGAAATAGTCGAAGTCGGCCACCGAATAGATCGGAGCCCCGTCCCAGTTCGCCTTCAGCACCATCACGCCGGCATAGACGATATCATAGCCGTCGGGATCCGTCCAGGTGCCGTTCTGCGTCCAGTCTGTCCCATTGGCGCTGTACCAGCCGACATAGTCCGCCCCATGCTTGCGGACCCGAAGGTAGGCCACGGCGGCGCCATAGCCGACATAGCTGCCCACCGAACGGATGACTTTGCCCCCCGCACCGGGGTTGAAGGCCTTCTCGGCCATGCGCCGACCGCTGGTGGTGTCGACCGGTTCGCCGGAGGGCACCAGGAAGAGCGCCGCACCCTGGTAGTTGTTGGTCGGATCGAAACTCATCTTGACCTCGATGATCCAGTCGCCGCTGACCGGCTGCAGGACCCGCGGGGCGTTGTAGTTGCTCCCCGAAAAGTAGTCCGAACCGCCGTCCTTCCAGGAGGCGGAGACCCGCAAGGCCCCGCCGACCAGGACCACCGAAGAGTCGGCATTCGGGCTGACGATGGTCCAGCGGGAATCAAGCTCCGTCCCGTTGAACTCGTCGGAGAATCCGGCGTAGGTCGGCACCTGAAATCCCGCCGCGAGCATGGTCAGGGCCATGAAGCCGAATGCGATGGGGCGCAACATGTGAGATCCTCCGGAGTTGGTGAAGGCGATCGGCATGAGGCAATCTTAATGATTATACTCTCGGGGGAGCGGGGAATCAATGGGTGGCGGGGTAGTCGGAGCGGAAGCGAGCAGAGGCGCAGGACGCCCGACCCACGACCCCAGACGCCGGGCGGGGACGCAGGACGCCTGACCCGCGACGCCCGACGCCGGGCGAGGGCGCCGGGAGTCGCCAGTCGGGAGTCGGGTGTCCTGCTCACTGCCACCTGGCAGGTATTGGATTTCACGCTTGAGGCAATTTTTCTGGGCCGCAAGTTGGCAAGTTGCCGCAGGTATGCTAATATATATTAGCGTTGCGGAAAGTTCTGCCCCCATCGGCGGATGAAGAAAGGAGGTGAGAACGAGGACTCCCGACCCGCGACCCCCGACGCCGGGCGGGGGTGCCGGGAGTCGCCAGTCGGGCGTCGGGAGTCCTGCCCCATGCCCCCACCAAGCTACCAACGTGAGGTTTAACCACGAACACCATCTTCAACAAGAGCGGCGGCTACCGCAAGCTCTACTCCTTCAATTTCGCGACGATCGTGCATCTGGGGGCGATCGCGTTCTGCAAGCGGTTCATTCCTTGGCAGGAGGACCCGCTCGGCAAGGTGGTCGGTCAGATGGTGGGCGCGGCGCGGTCGGGACGAATCAACATCGCGGAAGGCTCAGAACGCGCAGGCACCTCGACGGAGACCGAAATCAAGCTCACCGATGTGGCCCGTGCCAGCCTGGCCGAACTGCAGAACGATCTCGAGACCTGGCTGGCCGAGCGCGAACTGATTCCCTGGAGCATCGCCAGCCCGGAACATCAGCAGGTCTCGTCCATCAACCTGGATCAGTTCGATTACAGCGAGGATATGCTCCACGACTATTGGCTTTACCTACACCGCCAGCGGCATATGTTCGATCCGTGGCTGGCGCATGACGATCCGGCGGTTGCCGCAAACACGTTGATCGTCCTGATCCAACGAACGACGGCACTGCTCCGCCGCCAGATGGAGTCGCAAGAGGAGGAGTTTGTCCGGCACGGCGGCATCAAGGAACGGATGTACAAGGTCCGTGCCGAGGGCGCGAAAACGCCCAAGGGGGAGGCACCGCTCTGCCCGCAATGTGGCAAGCCCATGCGACAGCGGCGTTCGAGGCGAGGCCCGTTCCGGGGATGTTCCGGCTACCCGGAGTGCCAGGCGACGCGGGAAGATGAGGGGAATCAATGAGAAGGACGCCCGTCTCCCTACCCCCGACTCCGGGCCAAAGCAACGGAAGGCGCGCCCGCCCCCGGAGTCGCCAGTCGGGCGTCGGGAGTCCTGTGCCGCCCACCGCCCACGGCCACGCCCAGTGCCAGCTACGGCTCGTCGCCGGCCGCCAGGCCGACGCCGTTATCGAGCACGACCGTGCCGTTGGGCGGGCCCTTCGGGTCGCCCGGCACAGCGACGATGACCTTGCTATTGCCGGTGCCGGGGTCCATGCAGACAGGCTTGCCCTTGCGGTCGCGGTAGGCGGTGTTCGCCTCCGTCGGCGCGAGCACCTTCAGCGTCTGGCGCTTGACGATGGTGCCGCCGGACCCGTCATCGACCGTGTACTCCCGCCAGGCCTTCGGCTTCTTGGTCCCGAACCAGGTGCCGGTGATGGTCCAGGTCGGGTTGCCCTTCGGATCCGGATCGCCAAGCTGGATGTCCGCGATCACCGGCACGGCCAGGGCCAGGGGCTGGACGACCGTATCCTCGATCTCCTTGCTGGCAAAGTGCAGATCCGTCTCCAGATCCTGAAGGTTCGCGGTGATCCACGCCGCCGCGCCGATGCCGCCCGCCTGCGCCGCCTTGAACGCCTTGGCGTCGTAGAGCTTGACCTTCTTGGTCCATTCGCAGGAGACGGTCAGCAGTCCCGTCTCCGCATCAACCTTGTCGAGCACCTTCGCCGACGCCTTCCCCGCCTTCCCGCTCACCGGGTGCAGGTAGGTGGCAAAGGCCTTCGGCTTGACCCGGAACCGGTCCAGCCCGGCCGCGTCGGCATCCACCTCGAACGTCGAGCCGCAGGCCACCTGCTGCATCGCGAAGTTCGCGATGACCGTCATGCCGGTGGTGATGTTGGTCAGGGTCAGCGGGTTGTCCATCCCGGTGTAGCCGCCGGTCCAGCCGGCGAAGTCATGGCCGGGCGGGGCGACCGCCGTCACCGGCACGCAGTCCTCGCCGTCGAGCAGGGTCTGGGTAATGCTCGTCGCGCCGTTGACTGTCGCCCCTTCCGTCCCGTCGGTCCGGAAGACCACGGTGTGCTGTTCGATGGTGGTGACGCTGAAGGTGTCGCTGATCCCGCCGATGGTCACCGTGGCATTCACGGTGGCGCCGAAGGTGGCCGAACTCATCAACAGCACGCGTACCGTGTCGCCCGCCGCGACGGTGGCCGGCGTGCTGAGCCAGGTGCCGCTGGCGTTGATCTCGTATTCGCCCTCGTCGATCAAGATGCTGGTGGGGTAGCGGATGCCGGTGACCGTGATCGGCTCCGACACCGTCAGCAGGTGCGCCTGGACCCCCGTCTGGTCGGTGAAACTGAAGGCATCCGGCACCACGCCGGAAAGATCGCCGACCTCTTCCTCCGACAGAGCGCGCGCGTAGAACTTCACCTCGTCGATGCACCCGTCGAAGGTGGAGTGGGAACCGTGGGCCGAGACGGTTTCAGGCGAATAGTCACCGATATACCAGCCCCGGGTGTTGTCGATGCAACCGGAGAAGAACGAGGAGCGGTTGGCGCTGCCTTGAAGATGGCCATCCAGGTAGAGCCGCATCTCGTCGCCGTCGTAGGTGGCCGTGATGTGGTGCCAGCCAGTCTCGATCGCAGTCGTGACCACGGCGTCCGCCACCTGGCGCTTGTTGAGGTGGAATTCCAGGTTGCCGTCATGGATCCTCAGGTAGGTGGAGTAGTTGCCGACGCCGCCGCCCTCGCCCATGTAGTTGCCGGTGATGACCTGATGGGCGGCGGGATCGTTGGTGTTGATCCAGGCGGAAATGGTGAAGGAGCGGTCCTCGTTGAGGGCGAAGCCACCGACCATGCCCACGCCGACATTGCTGTCCACGCCGTCGAACTCAAACGAGCGTCCGTCCTGGCCGTTGGCATAGATGGTCCCGCCCGATACTGTCCCGTGATATCCGCCGACGCTGTCGAGGGCATTGTCCTCGCCGCGCCACCAGGCGACGAGTCCGTCGGCGGGCGGGTCGTCTTCCTCCGCCGTCGTCGCGGTGAACGCACCGTCCACCCCGCCGATGGTCAGCGTGGCGGCGACAGGGGTCGCGAAATTCGCAGACATGGTCAACCGCACCGCGATCTCGTCGCCGGGATCAACCGTGCCGGCGACAGCGGTCCAGCCTCCGCCGTTGACCTGGTACTCGCCGTTGGTCACGCTGACCGGGACCGGGGCGGTGATGCCCTCGGCAAAGACCGGATCGGAGACCACCTGTGAACTTCGCGGCATGTCCGTGCGCTCCGCGAACCGGAAGCCGTTCGGCTCCACCCCGGCCAGCGCGACGATCTCCTCGGCGGACAGGGCGCGGTCAAAAAGCTTTACCTCGTCAATCCGTCCGTCCCAGAGATTCATGTCGCCATTGACATCGTGATGATAGGCGCCGATCCGCGACGGGAACCCGGTTGGATTCCACGAGGCGATGAGGAGGTCCGCATCCGGAATGGGCGTGCTGTCCATCAGCACGCCGTCCACCCAAATCTCGAGCTCGGTCCCCCGCCTCACCCCAGTCACCAAATGCCATGCGCCAAAAGCAGAGGTGGACGGCGAGTCTGCGCTGTAAAAACCGAAGCCTTGAAGGTTTACGCTGAAGTAGAAGTTGCCATCCGCTTGGCTCAGGAGGAACTCGCCGGCATTGGCACCGCCGTAAAAGACCACATGGCTGCCGGATGAGGAGTTGCCATAGGCCCAGGCGGAGACCGTGAAATGGCGCGCGGAGGAGGGGATGATCCCGTCGGGGACCGCCACCGCTTGGCTAGCCCCGTCCAGGTTGAAGGCACGACCAGCCCAGCCATCGTCGAAATCCGTCCCGCCCAACAGCGTCCCGTGGTTTCCGCCGACGCTGTCGAGGGCGTTGTCTTCGGCCCGCCACCAGGCGACCAGGTTGTCCGGCTGCGGCTGCGTGAACTGGGCGGTGTTGAGGAGGATGGAAATGCTGTCGCTGTCGACATTGGACGTGATCATGTCGAGCCGACCGTCGCGGTTGAAGTCGTCAAGCTCAATGTCGCCGGTGCCAGCCGCCGTGGCAAAGCGTGTCGGTACCGCGAAGGTGCCGTCGCCAAGGCCGAGCAGCAGGGTCGCACTGGTATGATTGTAGTCGGCCAGCGCGAGGTCGAGCTTGCCATCCCGATCCAGGTCGCCCACCGCCAGGTTTCCGCTGCCGACCGCATAGGTCAGCGGGGCCTGGAACGAACCGTCGCCATTCCCGAGAAGGACCAGGATGCTGCCGCCGCTGGCATTGCTCGAGACCGCCAAATCCGGCTTGCCGTCACGGTTGAAGTCTCCGCGATACGGCGTGCCATTGCCCGGCAGGCCGATGTAGCTGTGCGTGAACGTGCCGTCGCCCACACCGGTGAACAGGCTCAGGCTGTTCAGCCCGTAATTGCCGGTGATGATGTCGATGATCCCGTCGCCGGTGAAGTCGGCCGTGACCGGATTGAACGACTTGGCGCCGATATTGTGCAGCACCGCCGGCTCAAAGGTGCCGTCGCCATCGCCGATCAGGATGGCAAACCAGTTGCTGTACCAATGGCCGACGCCGAGGTCCAGGATGCCGTCGCCGTCGAAATCGTCGGCGACCAAAGAGACCGGACCATCGGCCACGCCGGCATGGAGAGGGGCTTGGAACGTGCCGTCGCCGTTGCCGAGCCGAATGGAGACGCGGTCGCCCTCGAGTTCGGCGATCGCCAGGTCGAGCCGCCCGTCGCGGTTGAAGTCCGCAAGCCACGGCATGTGCGGCTCGAGGACGCCGCCGAGCTGGGCCTCGGCGCCCAGCGTCCCGTCGGCGTTGCCCAGGTAGACGCTGAAGAAGTTCCTGGTGAACTGGCTGGTGGTCACCACGTCGAGGACGCCGTCGCCGTCAAGGTCCCCGGCCGTCACGTAGTTCGGATGATAGCCGGAGCTGTAGTTGACTGCCGACAGGAAGCTCCCCGCCGGGGGCCAGTCGGTGGTGTTGAGCAGGACCGAGGCGTTGCTGCTGCCGTTGTTGGAGGCCGCCAGGTCGGGGCGTCCGTCCCGGTCGAAGTCGCCGGCGACCACGGTCCGGACCGGGCCGGTGCCAGCCGCGAAGCCGGTGGCGGTTCCGAACGTGCCATCGCCGTTGCCGAGGGAGACCTTGACGTCCGTCCCGGAGCAGAGCAAGTCGAGGATGCCGTCGCCGTTCACGTCCGCCAATGACAGGTAGCGAGAGGAGGCGTCCCCGCCAGCATGGGTCGAATACGGCTGGAATGAGCCGTCGCCGTTGCCGAGGAGGATGAACACCGAGCCATCGGTCTCACAAGCGGCGGCGACCAGATCGAGCTTGCCGTCGCCGTCGAGATCCTCACAGGCGAGGCCCAGCGGGCCGACGCCGGTCGCATAGTTCACAGCCGCCTGGAAGGTGCCGTCGCCGTTGCCGGCCAGGAATGATACGGTGCCGCTCCCGCTGTTGGCCACGGCCAGGTCGAGGTTGCCATCGCGGTTGAAGTCGCCGGCGACCGACATCAGTGGATCGCTCCCGGCATCGTAGCCGATGGCCGCCCCGAAGGTCCCGTCGCCGACGCCGAGGAGGATGTGGACGCGGTCGGTGTTGACCGAGGTCACCGCCAAGTCGAGGTCGCCGTCGCGGTCGAAGTCCCCCACGGCCACGGAGTTGGCCTCGAAGGCCACCGGATAGTCGACCGCCGCCGCAAAGGTGCCGTCGCCGTTGTTCAGCAGGATCGAGACGTCGCCCCCGAACCAGTTGGCGGCGGCCAGGTCGAGATGGCCGTCGCCGTTGAAGTCGGCCGTGGTCACAAAATAGGTCCCGACGCCCGAGCCGGTGCCGTAGTTGACCGCCGCCGCGAAGGTACCGTCGCCGTTGCCGAGCAGCACCGACAGATAGTTGTTTCCCCCAGCGCTGAAGATGTCATACACCAGGTCGAACGCGCCATCGCCGTTGAAGTCGCCGCCCGCGCTGACGTGCGGCGTGCCCGACAGCCCATAGTTTACCGCGGTGGCGAAATCCGGGGCTGCGCTCGGTGTGTCCGCCTCGGCCACATTTGACAACGCGCTTTCGCCGGTGGCGGAGAACGCCTTGACCGCGAACCAGTAGCGCGTGTTCGGGAAGAGGCCGGTCACGGTATGGCTTTCGGTGCCCTCGCTCGGCGCGGACAGCCCGCCCACGACAGTCGCGTCGGCGACGTTCGCCCCCGTAATCGGCGCGGTGGACATGCGCAGGTCGTAGACGACCGCCGACTCGCCCCCCGACACCGTCCAGGTCAGCGTCACCGATGAGGAGGTCGTGCCGTTCGGCGTCAGGTCAGCGATGACCGGCGGTGCCGCCGACAGCCGAAAACAGGCGAAAAGAAGCAACGCCGGGAGCAGGAAACCAGATGCGATTGGGCGTAGCATGAGATCCTCCGGGGCTGAGGAAGGCATGGGGCAATTGTGTCAATTATACTCTCGGGAGAGCGGGGAATCAATGGGGGTGCCTGCCGTGCCGGAGAGGTGTGCAGGGAGAAGAAGGACTCCCGACTTTCGACGCCGGGCCAGAGCAGCGGAAGGCACCCACGCCGCCGGGAGTCGTCAGTCGGGCGTCGGGAGTCCTGCTGACCGCAACCCCGGCGCTGCGCAAGATTTGCAGGGGGCGGGGCGGGTGCGCAGGATGTGCGCAGGTCGCGATGTTCGCAAACCGCACGCGGACAGGCAATGTCAACTCTGGCACGGATGTTGCTTTTGGTTTTTCGCAGGGTGGCGCATGGGGTGCCGCCCGCCGACCGACGAGGATCGTCATGATCAAGCTGGCCGACCATGTCCAGGAGCCGCTGCGGCAGCGGCACCCTTCCGGACCGGCGGCGCGGCATGGGATCGGGGCATACCTGGCGTGGATCCGCGACCTGCCCCTGCTGTCACGGGATGACGAGGCCCGCCTCTTTCGCGAGCTGCGCCATGGGCGGACGGCGGCGGCAAGAGAGGCGGCCAGGCACGCGGTCGTCCGGGCCAACCTGCGCTTGGTGGTGAAGGTCGCGCTGGCCTATCGCGGCTACGGCGTGGCGATCGACGACCTCGTCTCCGAGGGCAATCTCGGCCTGCTCAAGGCGGTCGACCGCTTCGACCATGAACGCGGCGTGCGCTTTGCCACCTATGCCGTGTGGTGGATCCGCCAGGACGTCCGCCGCGCCCTCGACCAGCAGGTCGGCCAGGTCCGCATCCCAACCCACCTGCGCGAGCGCATCCGCCACTACCGCAGCCTGTGCGGCCAGCTTGGGCGGACCGCCGAGGACGACGAGACGATGCAGACCTGCGGGGTCGGACGGCGCGCCGCCAGCGACATTCGCCGGGTCGGGGGATTCCACGAGGTCTCCCTCCAGGCCCCGGCCATGGCCCGAAACGAACGGGACGGACGCGACCTGGGCGAATCGCTTCCCGACACCAGCCTGTCGCCGGAGCGCCTGGCGGTCGACGGCGAGCACCATCGCCTGGTCAACCGCCTGATGGCCGGCCTTGAGCCGCGGGCGCGGACGGTGATCCGCCTACGCTACGGCCTGGACGGGACGGCCCCGACCTCCCTGGAGAAGATCGCCGCGCGCATCGGCCTCTCGCGGGAGCGCGTCCGCCAAATCCAGCAGGAAACCCTGGCCCAGCTCCAGGCCAGCCTCTGACCTTGGCTGGAACCTCCGGCTCCCGCACCCTCGCCTTTTCCGTCGCAGGCGGCTATGTTCCTCCCTTGTCACGAGCGCAAGCCAACTCCGGAATGACCCTGCCATGGACATCTATTCGCCCCTGCATCCAGCCGCCCTCTTCATGATCCAGCGGCGTCAGCGCCTCATCCGCGAGATCCTGGCGGCGGCCTTTCCGCAAGGCTGCGCCGACCGGCGCCTGCTGGAGGTTGGCTGCGGCAACGGCCAATGGCTCGCCGAGTTCCAGATGTTCGGCTTTCGGGCCGCGAACCTGGCCGGCATCGAGCTGGACAGCCAGCGTGCGACGACCGCGGCCCAGCGCATCCTCGGGGCCGACATCCGCCCCGGCGACGGCGCGGCGCTGCCCTGGCCGGACGGCGCCTTCGACGTTGTCTTCCAGTCGACCGTCTTCACCTCGATCCTCGATGCCGGCATCCGGCAACGGGTGGCGGCGGAGATGCAACGGGTCTGCGCCCCATCCGGCTTCATCCTCTGGTACGACTTCACGGTGGACAATCCCCGCAATCCGGCCGTGAAGGGCATCTCGGCGCGCGCGGTGGCCCGCCTGTTCGCGCCCTGGCGATGCACCGCGCGCAGCGTCACTCTCGCCCCGCCGGTGGCCCGCCGGATCGCCCCCCGCTGCTGGTCTCTCGCCGAAGACCTGGAGACGTTCCTGCCCTTCCTCCGCACCCACCTCGTCGCCCGCATCTCCCCGCCGCCATCGCCTGGCCAGGACGGCTAGCCTTCAGGTTGCAGGAGGGCGAAGCCGGTGGCCGGCTCGAGGCGGCGCACGGCGGGGCAGTCGGTCAGCTCCTGGAGGACGAGCTCCAGGACATGCCAGACGCGGACGCCACGGCGGACGCAGCCGGTGACGGTCCGGTCCTGGCGTCCGCAGGCGAGATGCATGTGGAGGACGGGCTGTCCGGAGGCGTCCGGAAAGAGCGTGCCCGTGCCGGTGACCTCGGCGACGTCGTCCAGCACCTGCTCCATCGGGACAATCGTGACGGCGCGGCCCTCCTGCGGCCCGACGACGAGGCGGCTGCCGGCGTCGCAACCGCCGACGGCGACGAGGACGCCGCGCCGGACGCCCTGGGCGACGGCAAAGGCCTCGACACACTCGTGCAGGATGTCCCCGTCCTCGAGGCGGATCACGAAGATCCGGCCCGGCTTAGCCTCGGCATGTTGCATCATCAGCTCCTTTCCTGGAAGTCGTTGGCTCAAGGCATGATGGCCCGCCGGGGGGCGGAACCGAGAGACGGAACGGCCACGGTCGTGGCCGGAACATCGACGCTACGGCGGGGCCCTCCCCCGGGGTGGGCCCCCTCGGTCAGGTAAGGCCAGTAGCGGCGAGGCATGAACTGGCGTTGGAGGCGCGGATTCTCGCGCCCGGGCACAGCGATCGTGTCGTGGAACATGCGCCAGAGGCGCTGGGCCTCGTCCTCGGCCGCGGAGGTCGCCGCCAGGAGCGGGGCGACGGCCTCCCCGGGCAGCGCCAGTTCGCGAAGTTCGCGTCCATCCCAGGCCAGGGCCTCGCCGCGGCCGGTGTCATGAAGCAGCCAGGATTCCTGGCGGAGGCGGCGGACAAAGTGCCGCGCCACCGGCAGGAGGACGCGGTGGTCGGGACGCAAGGGGCCATAGTAGGAGCCGTCGCGCAGGCGGCGGAAGCGCACCAGACCCTTCAGCCGATGGCTTTCCAGGCGGACCTGGGCGACCCGGCGGTGAACCTCGGCAACCACCGGATCGGCCAGGCGGAGGT
>CAZBDL010000006.1:12897-24244 GCA_964490525.1 uncultured Victivallales bacterium
GGCCAGGCGGAGGTAGCGGACAAAGGTCAGCTCATGCCCGCCCCCGCCATGCAGATGGAGGGTGGCCAGGTTGCGCAAGGCCTCCCGGGAAAGGCGTCGGCCCAGCAGGCGCCAGAAGGCCAGGGCGCGCCCGGGATCGGCGACGACCTGCCGCGGTTCGTCGAACAGGGTGAGCTGGACCTGGCCGCCGACCCCCACCGCCACAGGCTCGCCGACTGCTCCCAACGCCTCCTCGGCCAGGCACAGCAGGCCGTGAAAACTGCCGTCGTAGAGGGCCAGCCAAGACATCTTCGCCCCGAGCATGGAGGGTGGATCATCGCGGAAACCGGCGCGCGGCGCCAACGCTACTATATTGCAGTTCGCGCCCGTTGCCCCTGCCTTGCCTTTCCCTTCCCCGTCAACTATCTTCAGCCCGGTCGTCCCGCCACGGAACCAATGGCGGGGGAAACGTGTCTTTATGGGCGCAAGGATGGTGTCTGGCCGGCCGGGCCAGCACGGCCATTGAACCAGCATAGGGACAGCACGGGATCGGCATCATGGCAGAAATGGGTTGGCTCTCGCCGATGGCCCTGTGGCATCTGGCCTGGCTCCTGCCGGGGCTTTGCCTGCTGTCCATCTGGGGCGCATGGCGTCGTCGCCGCCGCCTCGCCCCGCTGCTTGGGCAGGATCCCACGGCCCTCCAGGCCAAGACGACCCTGTCGCCGGGCCGCCGCCGCATCCGCTTCCTGCTCTTCCTAGCGGCAACCGCCTTGATCGTCGTCGCCCTCGCCCGTCCCTACTGGGGACTGCGCATCCTGCCATTCTCGGGGAGCGGGCGGGACATCATGATCGTGCTGGACGTCTCGCGCAGCATGCTGGCGGACGACCTCAAGCCGTCGCGCCTGGAACATGCGAAGTGGTTGCTGCGCGAGCTGATCATGGCGACGCCAGGCGACCGCTACGGCATCGTCGCCTTTGCCGGCGAGGCCTTCCTGCAGTGTCCGCTCACCGCCGACCGCAACAGCCTGTTCCTCTATCTCGACGAACTGGGGCCGGAAAGCGTACCTGTGGGCGGCACCCATATCGAGCGGGCCCTGCGAGAGGCCCTGGCGGCCTTCGCGGCGGCCGAGGGCGGGCATCGCGCGGTGCTGCTGGTGACCGACGGCGACGAGCTCTCCGGCGACAGCCAAGGGGTGGTCGAGGAGCTGGTCCGGCGGCGCTTGCCCCTGTTCGCGGTAGGATTGGGCGATCCGGCCGGCAGCGGGCTTGTTCCGGTGCCTTCGGCGGACGGCAAGGCCCGCACCCTGCTGCGCGACCGCCAGGGCGAGCTGGTCGTCAGCCGGCTCAACGAGGCGTCCCTCCGCAGCCTCGCCCTGGCGACGCCGGACGGCCTCTATCTGCGCTCCACGGTGACTGATTCCGGGCTCGACGCCCTGCGCCAGCGGGTGCATCGCCTGGTGCCCGAGCAATATGCCACAGGAGAGCGCCAGCGTCCGATCGAGCGCTTCCCGGTGCCGTTGACCGCGGCCTTGGTCCTGCTGTTGGCCCGCCTGGCCATCGGCGAACGGCGGCGGATGGGCGCGGCGACGCTCGCCGCCATCCTGCTCGCCTGCTCCTGGACAACCCCGCTTCCCGCCCAGGGGCCGCTGGCCGACGAGATCCCGCCGCCCGCCGCCATGGAGCCCCCCGGCGAATCCGGGGAGGCCGCGACAACCCCGCCCATGGCCGAGCCGCCCCGTCCATCCTGGCAGGAGTACAACCAGGCGCTGGAACTGCAGGAAAAGGACCAGCTCGCGGAGGCCCGGCAACACTACGAACGGGCGATCAATGCGGCCGTCGCCCGGCCCGAGGTCCGGGCCCGGGCCTGGCGCAACCTCGGCGTCGCCGCCCATCGCGAGGCCCGCGAAGCCCTGAGCCAGGATCCGAAGGCCGCTCTGCGCAGCCTCGCCACCGCGGAAGAGGCCTACCGCGAAGCCCTGCGCGTCAGCGCCGCCGACCCGGCCGGGATCGCCCGCAACCAGCAGCTCCTCCTTGCCGACCGACGGCGAGCCGAGGAGACCATCCGCCAGCTCCAGGACATGCGCGACCGGCAACGCGAGGCCGCCGAACAGACTCGCGACGCCCACGACCAGCAACAGCAGGCCAATGCCGACGGCTCCCCCGAAAAGACTCAGGCGGCCCAGGACCAGGCCGAAGAGGCCGGACAGGCCACCGAACAGTATCGCCAGGCGGCGGAAAAGGCCGGACAGGGCCAGGCCGCCGAAGCCGCCCGGCAGGCCGCCGACGCCATCCGCCAAGCCCAGGAGGCCCAGAGCAAGCACGACGGCCAGGCCGCCGAAGAGCACCTCGCCAGGGCCATGCAGGCGCTCGGTGCCGACCAAGACGGCGACCCGCAACCGCCGCCCCAGGACGGGCAGGACGGTGGCCAGGCCGACCGGCCCCGCGACGATGCCCGCCAGCCCCCGCCCCAGGAAGGCGGGGGCGATGACCTGTCCGGCGATCCCGGCGAACCGGGCGAGGAGATTCCCGAACCGGACCCCGGCGAGATCGATCCACGCCAAGCTGCCACCCTCCTCGACCTCATGGCCGAACAGGAAAAGGATCTGCGCGAAGCCCTCCTCGAACGCCGTCGCCGCGAGGCCCGGATCAAGCCTGTCGACAAGGATTGGTGAATCCCATGCCGCCCCTCTGCCGACAACCCTTTTCCTGGGCCCAGCAGGCCATCTTCGGGCTGCTCGTTGCGACCATCTCAGGGGCCATGCCCGCAGGCCTTGCCGCCACCCTGACCGTCGAAGTCCGGCCCCAGCCGGTCTTCGTCGGCGAACCTGCCCAGCTGGTGATCACCTCGGATGTCGCCTATGCCGAGCCCGAGCGCCTGCCCGACGTCGACGGCATCGAGTGGCTCGACGGCGTCTCGCGAAGTTCGCAAACCACGATCGTCAACCTCCAGGCCAGCCAGACCTATGCCGCCGCCTACCCCTTCCGCGCCACCCGCGAAGGGCGTTTCGACCTCCCCGCCCTCAAGGTCAGGCTCAAGCAGGCCAAGGCCACGACGGAGCCGCTGACCGTGCATGCCACGCGGCGCCAGTTCATCGTCGAAGGCAAGGATGCGGCCCGACGCACCGCCACCCTCGAGGAGCTGCTCTTCCTGCGGGTGCGCCTGCTTGGCGACCGCCGCGAGTTCTACCTCGGCGAGGAGATTCCCCTCGAAGTCGGGATCCACACGGTCGCCGGGCTGGCCGTGGACTTCCTCTATCCGGGCATCCAGATGGCGCCGGATGGGGCCGACACCGTGTTCCGGGATCTCGGCCCGCTCAACGACTACAGCCGCACCTTCACCCCCTACGAGCAGGGGCATGAGACGATCGGCAAGGAGACCTTCCGGGTCCACCGTTGCCGTGCCTGGCTGCGCCCCCTCTCCGCCGGACGCATCGCTGGCACGGTCGCCCTCGAGACCACCATCAGCATCCCCGTGCAGGAGAACCGCGGCCGCTCCCGGGATCCCTTCTTCGACAGCTTCTTCCAGCCTTTTCCCCGACACCGCCAACATCCCTATGAATTGACCGCCACGCTACCGGACGCCACCGTCCGCCCCCTGCCCAAGCCGCCGGGCGGCGTCGACTTCCTCGGCCTGGTCGGCGAATGGCAGGTGGACGTCGATGCCGGGCAGGCGGCGGGCCGCGTGGGCGAGCCCTTCACCCTGCGCATCAAGGTGACCGGACAAGGCACAGCCGAGACCCTGTCGGCGCCGACCCTGGACTTGCCGGGGTGCCGCATCTTCCCGCCAGAGATCACCCGCGGCGAACGCGGTCTCGGCGACACGGACACAGCGGAGATCCGCTATGCCGTCATTCCCCTCCAAGCCGGACCGCTCCCGATCAACTTGCGCCTGGCCACCTTCGTGCCCGTCCCCGGCGAATACCGCGAGACGTCCTGGCGCCAGACCCTCAACGTCGCCCCGGGCGTGACCGCCGGCGCCGTGGTGGCGACCAACGGCGATGCCCCGCCCGCCGCGGCCCGCCCATCCCGCGAACGTGCCGACGGCCTTCTCTACCTGAAGCGCCAAACTGGCGGTGGCGTCCACTTGCCCCTGTGGCGCAACCAGCTCGTCCCCCTGGTCGCGCTGCTGCTCGGGGGGCTTGCGGTCTTGGCCCTCGCCGAAGCCAGGGCCTGGCAGGCGCGTCGTCTTGCCCAAGACCCTGCCTTGCGCCGCCGTCACGCCGCCCGCCGCCGCCGTCCGCGCCTGCTCCGCCGCCTCCGTCGGGCTGGCCCGGACGAGATGCCGGCCGTCATCCGCGACGACGTCCTGCCCTTTCTCCAGGATCACCTCGGCCTGCCGCCAGGGAGTGGCAGCGCGGAAATCGCCGCCCGCGTCGCCGACCCCGACCTGGCCGCGGCCCTGCGCGATGCCGACTCCGGCGCCTATCTTCCCGGGGCCGCTTCGCCCACCGAGATCCGCGACGTCCTCCTCCGGACCCTCGCCCGCCTGGGCGTCGCCGTCCTGACCGGCGTCGCCCTGCTCGGTCTCGCCCCCCTCCGCACCGAAGCCGCCGAGAATCCCTTTGCCGCCTATGACGAGGGCCGCTTCGCCGAGGCCGCCGAGACCTTCGCCGCACGCCTCGATCCCCGTCGTCCCGACCCCGGCCTGCTCTACAACCTCGGCAATTGCCGGTATCAACAGGGCGACCTGGCCAACGCCCTCGTCCTCTTCGAGCGCGCCCGCCGCCTCGCCCCGCGCGATTCCGACATCCGCGAGAACCTCAACCATGTCCGACGGCGCCTGATGCTGCCCGAGGTCGGACGCTCCGGGCATCCCCTTGATCTCGCCGCCGACCTGCGCGACCACCTGCGGCCGGACGAATGGCTGCTCCTGGCCGCCGCCGCCTGGGCCGCCCTCGGCCTGGTCCTCGCCGTGCGCCGCCGCCTCGCCTCACACACCTGGCAGACGGCCACCGCCCTCCTCGGCCTCTTCTTCGTCCTCGCCCTCGCCGCCGCCGCCACCCAACGCGCCTCCACCTACAACCCCACCCAGGCCGTCGTCCTGGAACGCGGTGCCCCCGTCCATGTCCTCCCCTCCCCTTCGTCCCGCGAGGCCGAGGCCCGCCTCTACCCCGGGGAGCCCGTGCGCATCGTCGAGACCCGCGAAGACGGCTGGCGGCGCATCCGCGGCGAGGCCGGCGAAGGCTGGGTCCAGGATCACATCGTCGCCCCCCTCTGGACCCCTTGACCATTGACATGAAAACGCCCAACGCTGAACGCACAACTCTCAATGAGCTCCTCGTGGCCGTCTGCGGCGGCCATTCGCGGTCCGGAGCATGGCATGGTTGGGACTTCTCGTCTTCCTCGTTGTCATCATCGTCATCAGGTCATTACGGAGGTTCCGCCATGACGTCATCGCGATGCGGTTCACGGTCCCGGCCGGTTCTCGGCACGATCTTCGTGGCGGTGGCCTTGGCGTTTGCAACGCCGAGCCAAGCCGGCAATGTCGAGGACGCGCGCGCTGCCCTGTCCAAAGGCAAACGCCTGCTCCAGTCCGGCCAGTTCGAGGAGTCGAAGCAGAGCTATGAGGCGGCCGCCGCCATCTGCAAGAAGGCCAGCAAGAACGAACGCCGACAACTTTTCCGGGAAGAGCGAACCGCCCATCACAACCTCAAAATCTTCGACGTGCTGAAGGCGGTCGAGGGCGCGCCCCTCAAGGATGGTCAATACCGGGGCTCCGCCAACGGCTACAATGGCCCCGTGGCGGTGGCCGTGACGGTGGCCAACGGGCGCATTGCCGCCGTCGCGGTGGTGCAGAGCCGGGAAAGCCGTCCGAAAAATGCGCCGGATGCCATTCCCCGGCAAATCCTCGCCCAACAGTCGGTGCTGGTCGATGCCGTCAGCGGCGCGACCGTCACGTCCAATGCCGTGCGCGAAGCCACCGCGCGAGCCCTGCTCCAGGCCGTAGGCACGGAATGATCACTGGGCAAGGAGCCTTCCCGAGATGCCGCTGGCGGGGCGGATCGCGTCGACGAGGCCGACCAGGCGGGGCAGGCGGCAAGGCGGGGAGGGAAGGGCGTGCAGGGTGCGGAGACCCTGGCGGAGAAGGCGCAGGCCCGGGGGGATGAAGCGCGCGTAGCGAGTCTTGCCCTTGACCTTGGCGAGGAAGGCGTAGGCGCCGAGGGCCTGCATGCCGCGCTGCAAGGCGGCGACGGCGGCGAACTCCGCCAGTTGGGCCCGCGTGTAATGCGGCCCTCCGGCCTCCGCCAGGAGACGGCGAAAGTCCTCGGCAAGGATGTCCTGGATGCGCCCGGGCAGGGACACATAGGGATCGCGGAGCAGGGACATCAGGTCGTAGGCGACTTGGCCAAACCGCGCCCCCTGGAAGTCGACCAGGCGGACCTGGCCATCCTGAAGCAGGATGTTCTGCGACTGGAAGTCGCGGTGGATGAAGACCTGGGGCTGGGCAAGGGCGGCCCGGGCGAGCGCCTCGAACTCGGCGTCGAGATCCGCCAAGCTGGACCCGGACAGGCCCAGCCAGCCACGCAGGAAGCGCTCGCGGAAGTAGTCGGTCTCCCAGCGCAGGTAGGCGTGGTCGAAGGGGCGCAGGAAATCCGGGGGCCGCGCCGCCAGGGCGCGGGTAGCCCGGACCTGCATCTCCGCCAGGCGCGCCAGGACGGCCCGATACAACCTCAGGACGCCCCGCCAGGGATCGCCGCCGGAGGCCTTGCGTCCGGCACGCCGGGCCGAACGGACCAGGCGGTGCAGGGTGTCGTCACCGAGATCCTCCATGAGCACCGTGAATTCTTCGGGCCGGGCATCGTGGATCTCCGGCGCGCCCAAGCCCAGGCCATGCAGGAACGCCCCGATCGTCAGGAAGCGGGCAAAGTCAGGATCGTCCGCGCCGGACTGCATCAGGACATGGCGGTCGGCGCCACATTGCAGGCGAAGGAAGCGGCGGCTGGATCCCTGCTCGGCCAAGGGGGTCAGCCCTGACGGGCAACGGCTGACGCGCCGGGGCAGGCGGCAGCGGCCGGCGGCGGCATCGGCGGCGGCGGCCAGGAACTTCGGCACAGTGCCAAGGTCGTTCCAGTAGGTTCCGGCGGGCAGGCGGAAGCCTTGGACGGCCCCCGGCTGCGCCGCGATCAGGGGCAGGAGGGCGTCGACCAAGGAGAAGCGGACGGGCGCAGCGGGAAGATAGGCGAAGAGCGCCGGGGAGAAGGCGGCGATGCCCGTGTAGGTCAGCAGCTCGGCGGCGGCGACCCCGGCGCCAAGGCGGCCCAGGATGTCATGGATCCTGCCGTCGGCACCCAGGAGGACGCGGTTTTCGGGGCCGTCGAAGAGCGCCATGGTGGCCAGGGCGCCAGACCGGCGATGGGCCCGGACCAGGGCGGCAAGGTCGAGGTCGGTGAGGATGTCGCCGTTGTGGAGCAGGAAGAGGTCCGCCGCCGCCAGCAGCCCGCGGGCATTGACCAGCGGCCCGCCGGTGCCCAGCAGCGCCACCTCCGGAAACAGCCGCACCGTCGGGGCGAAGGGCAACGTGGCGACAAACGCCGTCAGCGGCCCGGGCAGGTGGTGGACATTGATTGCGAACTTCGCCACCCCGGCCCGGCGCAAGTTGGCCAGGACAATCTCCAGCAAGGGCCGTCCGTGCAGCGGCAGCAAGGGCTTCGGCAGACGCGCCGTCACCGGCCGCAGCCGGTTGCCTTCGCCCGCCGCCAGCACCAAGGCATGGATCCGTGCCGGATTGCCGCCCATCGCGCCTCCGCCGCTTGCCCGGGCGCGGCCATGCGCACGGGAACGGGGGCAAACCTAGCCCGTCGGGATACGGGTGGCAAGCGCGCAACCCTCACTCGAAGCGGCGCAAGCAGGCAGGGTTGCGGATGCCCTGCTTCTCGTAGTAGCGCTGGTGGTATTCCTCGGCGGGATGGAAGACGGCGGCCGGCACGATCTCGGTGGCGATCTCCTGCTCCCACTTGCCCGAGGCCGCGAGGGCGTCGCGGGAGGCGATCGCCGCGGCCCGTTGGGCCTCGTCATGGAAGAAGATCGCCGACCGGTACTGGCTGCCGACGTCCGGACCCTGGCGGTTGCGCTGGGTCGGGTCATGGACCGACCAGAAGACCGCGAGCAGATCGTCGTAGCCGACCTTCGCTGGATCGTAGGACACCTGCACCGCCTCGGCGTGGCCGGTGCGGCGCGTGCAGACCTGCTCGTAGGTCGGGTTGTCGGTGGTGCCGCCCGTGTAGCCGCCCCGCGTGTCGACCACCCCGTCGACCCGCCGGAAGGCCGCCTCGATGCCCCAAAAGCATCCGGCCGCAAAGGTTGCTGTCGCCATGGGCTTTCCCTCCTTATGGACCGGGGCTCCGCAGGCCGTCAACGCCAGCCCCGCCAAAGCCGCGGCCAAGATCCGTGCATTGCTCATGGTTTCGATCCTTCCATGTCTTCTGACCGCGCCCCGGGCGGGAAGTTCCCGGGCCGCTCAGGCAAGCGTCGGGTACCTTGGCAAAAGCGCCTTGACGGCCGACTGTATCTGGCCTCCCGCCGCCCCCCCCCAACGCCCAGGGAACGCATGCCCGCTTGGTTCGCCATATACCTGATGCTGATGACCGCGATGACCGTGGTTGACGCCGGCTACGCCCTGCGCCTGCGGGGACGCCTCCTGTGGATCGTCCACGAACTGCTCGCCATGGCCTTCTTCCTGGGCTTTGCCGCCGCCTACTGGCTGGCACCCCTGCGGGCCACGCTCGATCCAG
This sequence comes from uncultured Victivallales bacterium, assembly GCA_964490525.1. Taxonomy (GTDB): domain Bacteria; phylum Verrucomicrobiota; class Lentisphaeria; order Victivallales; family CAZBDL01; genus CAZBDL01. Next base: position 21,609 of record CAZBDL010000006.1, read on the forward strand.
TCCATGTGCCGCTCTTCGCCCTGCTGCTGGCCACTGAGTGCCACCTCTCCCTGACCACCGACCCGCGCGACTTCGGAGTGCCCCTGCCGGAAGGTATCGGCCGGCGCGAGGTGGACCTGGTCAAGGCCCTCTCCTCCCTGGCCATGCTCCCCGCCTACATCCCGGGCGCCCTGCTCTGCGCAGAGCTGCTGGTGCCTTCCCGCGGTTGAACCGCGCCCGCCTGCCGCTATCGTACTGGCGGCAAAATCGGATCGGGTTCGGGATCGCCAGATGATGACCGACACCCAGCCATTACCGAATCCACAGCCAAAACCCCAGGGGCAATCCATGAACACGCGCATCCTCTCCCGGCATCTCGACTACCTGACCACGGTCCAGTCCTGGGCGCAAACCCCGACCGGGATCCTGCTGCAGGTCGACGGCGAACAGGTGCGGGTGGACGTGCTCAAGGCGGATGTCCTGCGGATCAAGATCAGCCGCGCCGGACGCTTCGACGAGCAGCCCACCTGGGCGGTCTGCGCCGACTTCGGCCCGCCACCGCCGTTCACCGTGTCGGGCGACGACGACGCCGTGTACCTGGGCACGGACGCCCTGGCCCTGCGCATCGACCGCCGCAGCTTCGGCCTGCTGGCGACCCGGGCCGACGGCTCGACCATCCTGCAAAGCGCCGTCGACGCCAGCGGGAAAAGCCTTGCCTATGGCGTCCTCAACGACCATTTCGTCACCGCCCGCACCTGCCGCCACGGCGACGACATCTACGGCCTCGGCGAGAAGACCGGGCCCTTCAACCGCGCGGGGCGCGGCTACACCCTGTGGAACACCGACATCCTCGCGCCGGACGTCGACAAGAACGTTGTCCGCACGCGCGACACCAGCGATCCCAAGGACGACCCGACCAGCACCGTCTTCGACCCGTACTACATCTCGATCCCCTTCTTCTACCATGCCGACCCGTCGCTCCCGGGCCAGCCGATGGCTGGCTTCTTCCTCGACAACGGGCACCGGGCCGAGTTCGACTTCGGGCATGGCGGCCAGTGCCGCATCCAGTTCGCCGGCGGCCAGTACACCGAGTACATCTTCGCCGGGCCGCGCATGGCCGACATCCTCGCCGACTACACCCACCTGACCGGGCGCATGGCCCGGCCGCCCCTCTGGGCCCTCGGCTACCACCAGTGCCGCTGGCTCAAGTACAGCCAGGACGAAACCCTGGCGCTGGCCCGCCGCCTGCGCGACGAGGACATCCCGTGCGACGTGCTCTGGCTGGACATCGACTACATGGACGGCTACCGCGTCTTCACCTGGAACCGCGACCTCTTCCCGGATCCCGCCGCGATGCTGGCGGAGCTGCGCCGCCAGGGCCTCCGCGTCGTCACCATCATCGATCCCGGCGTCAAGGCCGAGCCCGGCTACGCCGTCTTCGACGAGGGCCTCGCCGAGAACCTCTTCTGCCGCACCGAAAGCGGCGGCCTCTACATCGGCCAGGTCTGGCCGGGGCGCACCGCCTTCCCCGACTTCAGCCAGGCGGCGACGCGGCAATGGTGGGGCAAGTGGAACGCCGCCCACGTGCGCAGCGGCCTGGCCGGCATCTGGAACGACATGAACGAGCCGGCCACCGGCGACGTCGACGCCGAGGCCATGCGCTTCGCCTGCGACGGCGACCCCAGCCCCCACGGCCGCATCCGCAACCAGTACGCCCTGCTCATGGCCATGGGCACCGTCGAGGGCCTGCTCGCCGCCATGCCCGGACAGCGCACCTTCGTCCTCAGCCGCGCCGGCTTCAGCGGCATCCAGCGCTATGCCGCCAACTGGATGGGCGACAACTTCTCGCGCTGGGACCACCTCGCCATGTCCCTGCCCATGGCCGCCGGCCTCGGCGTCTCCGGACAGCCCTTCGTCGGCGCCGACATCGGCGGCTTCGCCGACCCCACCACCCCCGAATTGCTCGTGCGCTGGACCCAGTACGGCGTCCTCACCCCCTTCTGCCGCAACCACAGCTGCAGCGCCCAGGACCAGTATCCCTGGAGCTTCGGCGAGGCCTACGAACGCCCGATCCGCGAGGCCATCCGCCTGCGCTACCGCCTCATGCCCTACCTCTATGCCGCCTTCGTCCAGAGCAGCCAGGACGGACGGCCCGTGCAGCGTCCCCTCATCCACGACTTCCAGGACGACCTGGCGTGCCGGCATGTCGACGACCAGTACCTGCTCGGCAACGACCTGCTGGTCGCCCCGGTCCTCGCCCCGGGATGCGCCGCCCGCAACGTCTACCTGCCCGGCGGTGCCTGGTACGGCTGGCACGATGGCGCCGGCCATGCCGGCCGCCGCCACGTCCATCTTCCCGCCCCGCTCGACCGCATCCCCCTGCTGGTCCGCGCCGGCGCAGTCGTGCCGCTCTGGCCCGATGCCCCGGCCAGCACCATGGACCACTTCCCGGAGACGATCATCCTGCGCGCCTTCCTGCCGACGGCCGACGGCGCGCATGTCTCCGAGCTCCACGAAGACGACGGCCTGAGCTTCTCCTTCCGCGAAGGGCGCTGCCTCCACACGCGGATCCACCTCGAACGCTGTGGTGACACTGTCATCCTGCGCGCCGAGACCGCGGGCGACGGCTTCCCCGAGTTCCGCCGCCAATCCTTCCG
>CAZBDL010000007.1:0-12477 GCA_964490525.1 uncultured Victivallales bacterium
CGCGATGTGCTGGTGGTGGAGAAGGCGGCGCATCTGCTGACGGTGCCCACGCCGCGCCGGGAAAAGGACACCCTGGTGCATCTGCTGCAGAACTATGTCAGCACCGGGCGCCGTCAGCTCGGGCGCGTGGAGATTGTGCATCGCCTCGACCGGGGGGTCTCCGGGGTGCTGGTGTTTGCGAAGTCCGCGCCGATGGCCGAGCGCCTGCGGGAGCAGTTCTCCGCGCACAAGCCGCGGCGCGAGTATGTCGCCATCATCTTGGGACGCCTGCCCCTGGACGAGGGGACTTTCCGGAAGGCGATCGCCGACGATGCCAAGAGCCTGCGGCGCCACTGTCCGGACCGTCCCGGCGTCGGTGAACAGGCCGTGACCCATTACCGCGTGCTCCAGCGGTTCCGCCATGCGACGCTCGTCTCGGTGTGGCTGGAGACCGGACGGCGCAACCAGATCCGCGTGCATTTCGCGGATGCCGGGCATCCGGTGCTGGGGGATCCACGCTACGGCAACGACCGCTCCAGCCGCCTGGCCTGGCCGCATCGGCGCATGGCGCTGCATGCCCGGTCGCTGGCCTTCGACCACCCGGCCACCGGACAGCACCTCGAGTTCACGTCCGTCCTGCCCCCCGAGATCGCGCAGTTCGCGTGAACCGGGCCGCGCTCAGTCGGTGTCCAGGGCAAACGTGTCGAGACCGACGCGGTTGGTCAGCACCACGATGCCGGTCGGCGTCTGGGTTCCCGCCTTGAGGGCCGGATAGACGACCTGGACCTCGCTGTAGCCGACCTCCTCCGGGGGGATGTGGACATGGTCGTCGGCGAACACCTTCATGCAACTGGCGTTGGCCTTGCCCTTGGCGTTGCGAAAGGGCAGCGTGCTCGCCCCGGTGGCGTCCTTCCGGAGGACCTTGCACTTCTTGCGGTGATAGGTCCGGACGCCGCCATCCTTCTCCGTGTAGTATTCGAGGGCGACGGTGGGCAGGGAGGCGCCGAAATGCCGTCCATGCAGGACGAAGATGTCGCCCGCCTGGGCATGGTCGCCGCTGACGGCGGTGACCACCGGGGGCGCGAAGCAGATCGCCTTGGCGATGGCCACGGGGCCGTCGGGCACGTCCTTGCCCTTGACGTCGATGGCGGTGGAGAGGATGGCGATGGGGTGATGGGCCGCGGTCAGGTCGGCCACGGGGGTGGCCTTGTCGGCGAAGGCGCGCTTGGCGTACAGGGCGGGGCTTTTCGGCAGGACGGCATTCACGGCCGTGTCGGGCAGGGCGCCGACGGAGGCCAGCTTCGTCTGGCTGTCCGCACGGTTGCGGATGGCATCGTCGAAGCGGACAACGATGCCGGGCCGCGAGCGGAACTCGCCGGGGCCGCCGGGGATGTCGTCGCCCGCCAGCCGGAAGACGGAGCCACTGGCCATGGGGGTGACGGGCTGGTCCGAGAAGACCGCCGTGATGGTGGCGTCACCGGAGAGGCTGACGGTGGTGGCGGTGGCGCAGAGGTCCTTGACGACCGCATTTCCGGAGACGCGCCACAGGGCAAAGTGGTAGTCGGGGTCAGGCGTGGCCACGATCTCCTGCCAGGCGCCGGCCGGCACCTGCCAGTTTCCAGCGGTCGGCTGGGTGGTCCCGTTCAGCGCCGGGGAGACGGCCATGGTCAGGGTCAGGCTTTCGGCCATGGCGGCGAAGGTCGCGGTGATGGCGGCGTCCCCGCCAAGCAGTTTGGCGGTGGTGGCGGCCCGGGTGCGGTCGGCGACGGTCACGTCGGCGTTGGCGGTCCAGCCCGTGAAGTGCCAGCCCTCGGCAGGCGTGGCGGAAATCGGCACGACCTGGTCGCGGTGATGCGTCTCGGCATCGGTGCCGACCGGCGGCGAGGTTGCCCCCGCGTCCTCCGGGACGACCGCCATGGTCAGGGTCGCCTGATCCCCGGGATCGGCGACGATGGGATTGAAGAACAGGGTCGCCTTGGCGTTCGCCTTGGCGACCGAGACGTCCGTGTCCAGCCCCCCGACGTCGTCATAGGAGAGCGCGTACATGCGTTCCTCGATGGACGCCTGATGGAGGATCTTGCCGTACTGGAAGATGGGATAGGCGACGGTGCTCTCGCCGGTGTCGGGATCGCCGGCGAGGACGTCGGTGAGCCATTCGTCGGGGTTGTCGCGGTGCAGGGTGCCGCGGGCGAGGGCGGCCATGATGAACATCGCCACCGGGTCGGAGCCGTAGTCCTTGGCGCAGCCGGCGCCGGGGGCGACGCTGCCCATGATGATGAAGCCCCAGTCGATCCCGTCCGGGTCGGCGCTGTCCTGCGCATGCCATTGGGAACCGTCGGGAAAGTCGGCGAGGCTGTTGCTCGGCCGGGTCATGGTAGGCATCGGCGCATAGGGCGTGGTGTGCGTCGCATCGGTGTAGATGTTCAGCGCCGTGCCCGTGGCGTTCACCTTGCAGTAGTACACCGGCGACTTGGCCTTGAAGTTGATCTTGTCGTAGGTGGTGAACTCGCGGTTCGGCTTCCAGCAATGCTGGTTGACGTATTCGTCGTAGAAGTGCGCGCAGATCTTCGGGCCATTTGTCAGGGCCGTGTCGAAGAAGGCGTAGCCAAGGTTCTTCGGGGCGGCCACCCGGATCTTGGTGATGCCGTCGGCCGCCGGCCGGGTGATGGTCAGTGCGTTGAACAGGGCCGGATTGCCATGGATGCCGCCATTGTCGGCGAACCCCGCGAACTTGTCGATGATCGTCCCGGTCGCCGCCAGATGTCCGCGCGAGACGCTCTTGCCGCTGGCCAGGTCGGTGGTCGTGAAGTAGAAGGAGACGCCGAAGAAGTCGACCCGCGAGATGTCGAGGTTCGGGGTGCCGACCGGATTGAGGTAGTACTCCATCATGTCGTAGATCACCGGGTTGCGCTCGTCGGTCAGCGGGCCGGAGCTGGAGAAGCCGCCGCAGGCGTCGAAGTCGTCCCCGAACGAGAAGTAGAGCCGCCCGCCGCCGACCACCGGGAAGTTCACCGTGTAGTTGCCCGAGGCATCCTTGAAGTGGGCGAGGGAGAAGCTCATGGTCGTGTGGTCAAGCGAGAAGTCCGTCGCCTTGCCGGTCTCGACGAACGCCGGCGCCTGGGCATTGGTGAAGTCGATGTAGCCCCAGTGGTCGTCGTTGTCCACCCCGTCCGGAAACGGTTTGTGGCAGGGCGCGGCCAGGTGGATGCGGGTGTCAGCGAAGCCGCTGTTGTTGACCACGTTGAGGATCAGCGCATGGTCGGCGGCAACGCTCAGCAGCGGGGCCAGGCCAAGGACGGCCAGCGCCAGCAGGCGGCAGCCAAGGCCCTTCCGGCCGGGATGCGGCGCGGCATCTATTGGGGAGGGCGCGGGGGCATGAGGGTGCTTCATGATGGCTCCTTGCTGGCGTTGGCGACTCTGTCCTGCCCGGTGCCGCTCGGCACACGACATGATCACGGACAACATGCCAACGATATCCCGGATGAGGGGGGTTTCAACCTGCCTGCCCCCGCCGCGGACATGGCGGCGGAGCTTGCCCTTGCCTGGCCGGAATCTGCGTGCGTGGCCTCTTGGACGTCAGTTTGGCGATGGCCCAACGGTATTCGGCGGCGATGGTGTCCTCGCGGGTGCCGCAGAGCAGCTCCGGCGGCAGGACGTCGTACGTATAGGTCTCGATCTCCAGGTGGCGGCACCAGGCGGGATGCCGACGCAGCAGGGCGAGCGTGGCGGTCAGTTCGTCCTTGGCGACGGCCAGTCCGGAAAACAGCCCCTCGCCATGAATCGGCACATGGTAGTGGACCGTCCATGGGCCTCGGCAGCTCGCCGGGGTGGTGCCCGCGGGCAGGTCGGGATGGCGTCCGCGGCACGGGCCGGCCTGGCCGCTGCGGGTCTGGTGCAGGTAGACCGGATCGGCGAAGTTCGCAAGGACTGCGGCGCGCGCGGCCGGGGTCGGCGCCGACAGGGCGGCGCTCAGTTGCACCTTGACGACCGGCACGCCTGCCTTGGCCAGGCCGCGCAGGCCTGCTCCCGGCGGCGCCCCGATGATCTCCTGGTGGCAGGTGTCGTAGCAGACCCCAAGGTGTTCGGCCCCCGGCTCCCCGGCGAAGCGCTCCCGGTAGTCCGCGGCGAACGCCGCGGGATCCTCCCACAGGCAGTCCGGCTCCATCTCCAGCCCGAGCATGATGCGCCGCCCGGTGCGCCGTTCAAGGTTGCGAAGTTCGCACCCGGCGGCCAGCAGGTTGCGGCGGATGCGCTCGCGGGCCCGGTCGTCGCGGATCCACGCCCGGTACGAGCCGGGCACCGTGCTGATGCTGCCCTCCTCTCCCGCCGGCAGCAGCGCGGCGAGGATCTCCGCCATGCGCAGCGTGTAGGCCAGGCGCGCCGGGCTCGTCCAGTCCGGACGGTACACCGCCTCCTTCACCTTCGCGCCATGGAATCGGCCATACGGAAAAGCGTTGACAGTAACGACGTAGAGATGATGTTCGGCCAGGGTTCGGCGCAGCGCCGCCAGGCCGGGGCTGCCGGGGGTGAGGCGGCGCGCCGTGATGGCGTCGAACCACAGGCCGACCGCCAAGGGGGTGTCGGCAGGAAGGCCGAGCGCGTCCCGCACCCGGGGCAGGTTCTCGCGCAGCACCGCCAGCCGTCCGCGCAGTCCCCGCGCCGGAAAGGCATTTAGGCAGTAGGAAAGGTGGAATCCGCCAACCTTCATGGGCATTCCCGTCCCGGAGCCGTGGCGTGGTGCCGCGCTCCTTACTATAGCCCGTCTCCCGCCGGCCGCAGCTTCATGATCCAGGCCTATGCTGTGTCCGGGGTCAAGCTTGATCCTGATACATTTGCCAGAACAGGATCCAGGGGTCGAGGCGGATCAGTTCGCCATGGTCGACGACGGCGAAGGCGAAATGGCTGTGCTCGGCGGCACCGACCCACACGCCAGCGCCCTCGGCGTAGGGCGTGCCGGCCGTGAGCGGGCCATGCTCGGGCACGAGGAGCCGGGTCATGTGGCAGCTGGTCAAGATCCAGAGCGTTCCGTCCGGCCAATGGCGGATGCCGCGCCAGCGGTTGTTGTTGCTGCCGGTTGCGACGGAGTTGTACAGGAAATGATGGTCCAGCCCAATGGGCGCGCACAGGGGGGTGCCCCGGGGGTGGTTGAGGTCCAGGCCGCCATGGGCGGCGGCGCCGTCGTAGGCGCCCAGCCAGCAGTCCTCGCCGCGATAGCAGTCCTCGATGCGCAGGCCGCCGGCGGGGAGCGGGCACCAGGGGTGGACCGGCTCCGGGCAGATCCGGGCGGTGTCGTCCTGGACGGCCAGACGGGCTTGCCGCCGTGGCGGCAGGCCTTCGGCGCAGCTTTCCTGGAGCCGGCACGGGGCATGGGTCTCGCTCAGGAATCCGAAGATGGCATCGACGGCGTCGAGCCAGAGGCGCACGCCGCCGATCGACCAGGGTTCGTAGAAGCTGGCTTGGGTGCCGACTTCGCGTGTGAGCCGCACAGGGCTGCCGTTGACCGCGAGGTCGGCCCAGAAGCGGTAGGTTGTCCTGGCCGCCGGTTCCCCGACGCCGGGGCGTGGCAGGGATGTGTGCATGATCTCTGCGCCGGTGGCGAACAGGGCGATGGCGACGGTGCCGCCGTCGCGTCGGCGGAATTCGAGCGTGTCGCCGTGGAACATCTCCACGGCGGTCAGGGTGTCACGGGCCTGTCTGCGGAGGATCATGTCCGTGCCTATGCCTCGCGGATGGCGTTGCCCTGGCGGAGGAGGTCGAGGGCGGCGGGACCGCCGCAGTTGAGAAGCAGGTCGAGGATCGCGAGGTTGGGCTCGAAGCCGGGCGCGGGCTGGCGGTAGGGCAGGGGGTCAAAGGCTTGGATGCGGCTGGCGATGCCATGGGCGCGGAGCAGGCCGAAGTCGACGTAGTCGAGGCTGTGGCGGCCATGCAGGTAGGTGTCGGCACCGACCTTTTGGCAAAGGTCGACGATCAGTCCGGAGGCCTTGCCGGCGACGCCCAGCGCGGAGGCCAGATGCACCGGCGTGGCGATGCCAAGGCAGCCCAGGGCGAGGCGGATGACGGCGAGATTGTAGTCGACGAGGCGATGCCAGTCGCGGTCCAGCAGGTCCGCGAACTCCGGGAAGTAGCGGTCGAAGAAGGGGGCGCGACGGTAGTTCAGCTCGAGGGTGCGGCGATGGTCGCGCGCCCAGGGCTTGCTTGGATCGATCTCGACCTCGTCGATGCGCTGTCCGAAGCGGCCGCGGTGCAGCACCGGGACGCTGAGCCAGACGACCTGGCCGCCGAGCAGGCGGATCCGGTTGCGGTTGTGGTATTCCTTGGGGACGTACTGGGTGTTGTCGACGATGACGAAGACGTCGGCGGCGTCTGCCTTCGCGAAGAACCCGCCATAGGGGTAGAGGTTAGGCTGATGGCCGGCGGCGCAGGTCATGGCGATGGCTTTCGAGGAAGGCTTCGATGCGGACGGCCTCGGCTTCGGCCATGGCCGGATAGAGGGGCACGGAGAGGAGCGTGGCGTCGGCCCAGGCCGCGCCGGGGAACTCGGCCGCGGTCCGGCCGAGGGCGCGGTAGATCGGCAGGTGCACCGGACGCTTGGCCTCGATGCCAGCATCTGCGAACTCCGCCAGCAGGGGGGTGAGACGGGCAGGGTCGGCCTCGACGAGGAAGCGCGAGACGTTCCCGGCGGGCAGGCGCGTGGCGATGCCGAGGGCGCGGGAGAAGCGTTCGGCCAGGCGGCGGCGGGCGGCGATGAACTCGTCGAGCCGGGCGAGCTGGGCGAGGCCGAGGGCGGCGTCCAGGTCCGACATCAGGAAATGGAGGTGCGGCCGCCAGGTGTCACGCTGGTCGTGGCGGAAGAGGTCCATGGCCCGCGCGCAGTCGGCGGGATCGTCGCCCGCCAGCAGCCCGCCATGGCCGGTGGCGAGCAGCTTCGTGGCATAGAAGGAGCAGGTCGTGAAGCGGCCGCCGCGGCCGACCGCAACGTCGACCGCGGGTAGCGTCTGGGCGCAGTCCTCGATCCAGGCCGGATGACGGATCTGCGCCAGCGGCGCGGGGATGCCGAAGAGATGCGCGGCGATGATGGTGCCGAGCCCGGGGACGGCATTGGCCGCCGGGGGCGAAATGGCCAGCGTCTCACGGTCGATGTCGATGGGCACGGGCGTCAGGCCGAGCGCGGCGATGGCGTCGAGCGGCGCGGTGCAGCTGTAGGCGGGCACGCCGACCGGCGCACCCGGCGGCAAGTCGAGTAGCGCCAGGGCCGCCGTCAGGGCGTCCGTCCCGCTCTGCACTGCGATGCCCCAACGGCGTCCCAGCCGCGCCGCCATTGCCGCCCCCAGGCGCTCGGCCCGGGGGCCGTGAGTCAGGTGACCGCCAGCCAGGACCTCGGCCAGGGCCGCCTGGTCCGCAGGCCCCAGCGTGGGCCGCGAATGCGGGATGCGCCCGCCGCCGATGCTCGTGTCCATGGATCTCCTGTCCTCCGCCATGCCGTTGCCCGAGGCGTGCGCCGCGTCTGGCCGCCCATGTGCCCGCCGCTTCCGCCTTACGCTATACCGTGCCCCGCACCCTTGCAACGGCGGACAAAGATGGTTTCCGTGCCCTCGGGAGCCGTCGCATGCCTGCCCGGGATCGGCGGCCCGTCGCGCCTGCCTCCGGTGGCGGCGGCGAAGGTAAGAAATAAATTACTAACGGGCTTGACATGGCCCGTTGCCCGCGGTATTATGCAGAAGGTAGAAAACGATTTCTTTATCATTGATTTCCACTTCGGACATGAGGATGGCGCAATGAAGTCTCGACGCGACAGGATGGCTTGGGCGATCCGCGAAGCAGTCCGCCGTGGGGCATGGTTGGTTGGCCTTGGCCTGATGGCGTTGCCGGTGGGGGCGGCGACCTACTATGTTGCGACCGGCGGCGACGACGCCCATTCGGGATCGTCGGCCGCACCTTTCCGGACCATCCAGCGGGCGGCGAATGTGGTGGCGGCGGGGGACACGGTGTACATCCGTGCGGGGACGTACCGTGAGACGGTGAATCTGAACGGCAAGGACGGCAGTTCAGGGTCGCCGATTGTCTTTGCGCCGGATCCGGCGAATACGCAGCCGGTGGTGGTGAGTGGGGCCGAGCGGGTGACCGGCTGGACGCTGGACGGGACCCATGGCTCGGGCATGGTCTACAAGGCGGCGGTCGCCTGGAACCTGGATCCGGACACGGACGTCGGGGTGGACAACGCCCCGTTCGGGCATGTCACGGCGAACCAGGTGTTCGTCAACGGGCGGATGATGCTGGAGGCGCGCTGGCCGAACAGCCCGCTGGACGTGTCGCGCCCGGAATACGCGCATGCGGCGGCGGCGGGGATCGCCAGCGACCTGGGCAACGGCTATCACCGGGTATACTTCGAGATGGCCGAACTGGCCACCTTGCCGGGGGCGGCGCTGGCCGGGGCGCACGCGCACATGCTGCTGGGGGCGGAGTGGGTGGCGAACACGGGTGCCGTCCACTCCCTGAGCGGCAATCGCCTGGAGGTGACGACCCAATTGTACGACACCTCGGCAACGTACCGGCCGGTGAAGGGCTCGCGCTTCATCCTTTCCGGCAAGAAGGAGCTGCTCGATCAGCCGGGCGAATGGTGGCATGACAGCGCCGGGCAGATGCTTTACCTGTGGGCCCCGAGCGGCGTGGATCCGACGACCCTCACGGTCGAGGCGAAGAAGCGGCACCTGGCCTTCAACTTGGCGGGCTGCTCCCACGTCACCATCCGCGACCTCCAGATTTTCGCGGCGACAGTGACGACCACCACCAACTTCCTCGACACCATCGGCGCGACCTGGCATTTCGAGTCGCATTCCGCGAACATCGTTCTCGACGGGCTGCGCGCCAGCTACGTGACCCACGCCCGGTATCTGCCCGGCACAGGCATCCAGAGCCCCGGCAACCCCTACTCCGACACGTGGAAGAACTCCGATCTCTGGTCGAACCACCTGAACACCACCGGCCTGGTGGTGGCGGGCACCGGCAACACGGTGCGCAACTGCGTCATCGGGCCAAGCGCCGCCAATGGGATCGCGGTTCTCGGCTACAACCACCGGATCGAGAACAACGTCGTCCACGACTGCAACTACCTGGCGAGCGACGCCGCCAGCATCAACTGCGGGGCGTCGAACGTCGACAGCCTGGGGCATGTCATCACGGCGAACACGGTCTACAACAGCGGCCGGGGGCTGATCCTGGCGCGCCCGATCCGCCAGGGCAACATCCACCACAACCACCTCTTCAGCTCGACCCTGCAGGCGACCGACGGCGGCGGCATCTACTCCTACGGGCACAACGCCGAGCAGACGTCGATCGCCTACAACCGCATCCAGGACATCGTCGCGCCGCACTACGGCGCAGCAGCGATCTACATGGACGAGCGGGCGGAGAACTTCCTGATCCACCACAACCTGATCTACAATTCCCAGGGGGCGGTGCGGCTCAACCAGCCACGGCGGATCCACCTCTACAACAACACCCTGGCCGGGACGCTCTCCGCGATCGGCGGCATGGGCAACAACGGCTCATGGCTGACCTGGAACGAGGGCGGCCTGCCGAACTACATCCGCAACAACATCTTCACCGGGACCTACGAGTTCCGCAAGGCGAACTTCTCGAACAACGTCCCGAACACGCAAAACGCAGCGTGGAACAGCTACTCCGGCGGGCAGATCCCCTTGCCGCTGGCCTACGACAACCCGGCCCCAAACTTCGCCTTCACCAACGTCGCCCACAGCGACTACACGTTGCAGTCGGGATCTGCGGCCATCGGCGCTGGCACCACCGGCACGGACAACGGCGTGGCCATTCCCGCCTACGAGCCGGGCGGCAACAACGGCACGCCCGAGGCGGGGGCCTTCGAATACGGACGGACCGCCTGGACAGCGGGCGCGTCGTTGTCCGCCGAGCTGCTCCCGGCCCCGACCAACCTGCGCCTGACCGGCGGCGGCATGGCCCTCGCCTGGGACTACGCCGGCAGCGGGCATTCCTGCTTCGTGCTGGAGCGCAGCACCGGCATGCGCTACTTCGACGTGGTCGCGACGTTGCCGCCCGGGCAGACCACCTATGCGGACGGGGCCGTCGCGACCGGCCGCTACTTCTACCGGGTCCGCGCCGACCATTCGCCCTATTCGCCGCTGCTCTACACCTCCGGCGCGGCCCGCAGCGCCCTGGCTACGATGGAGGCCGAGTTCTACGACAGCACGGGCGGCAGCCAGTCCGGTGTGGTCGAAATCAGCGGCACGATCACCCAGTTCGACACTGGCGACTGGGTCCGCTACGGCTCCATCCAGTTCCCGGCCGGCGTCACCAGCTTCGTCATGAACGTCTCCCCCGGCACCGGCAGCGACAGCTTCGACATCCGCCTCGGCAGCCCGACCGGCACCCTGGTCGCCACCATCACCGTCAACGGCCCGCCCACCGGCTGGAGCGAAAGCATCGTCCAGACCCACGCCATCACTGGCCCGGCCGCCGGCACCTATGACCTCTACCTGGTCTCCAACGGGGCGACCCCCGGCAACATCGACTGGTTCCGCTTCGGGAACGGGGGCACCCCCCCCGCCGCCCCGTCCGGCCTGACCGAAACCAATGGCCAATTGGCCTGGACCGACAACGCCGCCACCGAGTCCGGATTCAAGGTCGAGCAGTCGTCCGACAACCTCACCTGGCTTGAGATTGCCAAGACCGGCGCCAATGTCGCCACCTATGCGGCGACGCCTGGCTCCTACTACCGGGTCCGCGCCTACAACGCCTACGGCAACTCCGCCTATTCGAACCTGGTCGGCGGGGCCTTCGGCGGTTCGGGCGTCGGTCCGGCCGCGCCGTCCGGCCTAGCCGCCACCGCCCTCTCCGAGAGCGCCATCCGGATCACCTGGACGGACAATGCTGGCGACGAGACCGGCTTCGAATTGCAGCGCAGCCTCAATGGCACGGACTTCTCGGCCCTGGCCACCCCGGCCGCGAATGCCGAACTGCAAGACGACACCGGCCTCTCCGCCTCGACCCGCTACCACTACCGTCTGCGGGCGGTCAACGGCGAGGGCAACTCGGCGTGGGTCGGCCCGGTCTCGGCTGTGACCCTGGGCGGCGGCGCGGGCAACCTCCTGGTCTACGAGGGCAACGACGGCAGCGTCAACAGCGGCACTGGCTGGGCTGGTGCCTGGAGCGGCACCCTCGGCCATGACGCCACGGCCTTGACCTTTGGCGACCTGCCCGAGGTTGGCGGCCGCTGCGGCGGCACCATCTACAACGCCACGCGGACGGTGGCGACCCCGCCGAACCCGGCGACGCAGACCCTGTACCTGTCCTTCCTGACCCGGGCGGACAGCAGCATCAGCGGCCAGTGGCGGAAGGCGGCGCTCGAGATCAACCCTGGCGGCGAGGCCTCCGGGAATTTCGCTTTCACCTTCGGCATGGACCAGACCAACACCGGTGGCGCGAACCTCGCCTTCAACAGCTTCGGCCCGAACTGGCAAGGCCTGTGGGAGGCCGCCCCGGTGACCTATGCCCGGACCTATTTCACCCTCGTCACCATCGCCACCGCCGCCAACCAGACGACCCTCCGGATCTGGCGCTATGACTCCGGCGCCAACCTGCCGACGGCGCTGCCCACCACCAGCGACCCGGCCTATGTCGGCGAGCACGTGCTGGACTATGCGACCACGGCGACGGCCCTGCAGGCCGTCAAGCTCGAGGGCTACAACTGCACCAGCTACTTCGACGAGATCCGCGTCGGCGATTCCTTCGATGCGGTCGTCGGCAACGGTGGCGGCGCCAGCACGGCGACGCTGACCATGGCGGTCAGTCCGGTCGCCGCCGGCACGACCGTCCCGGCGGTCGGGCCCCATGACGTCGCCCTGGGCCAGCCGACGGCCATCCAGGCCAACCCAGCCATGGGCAAGCAGTTCGTCAACTGGACCACCGTCGGCGGCGTGGTTCTCGGCAACGTGAATGCCGCCACGACGACCGCCACCTTGAGCGCGGCCGCCAGCGTCACCGCGAACTTCGCCACCGCCACCTACACCCTGGCCTACGCGGCGGGGGCGGGCGGCAGCATCGTCGGCACCACGCCGCAGACCGTCGAGCACGGGCAGGACGGCACCGAGGTGGTCGCCACGCCGAACGCGCACCACCACTTCGTGAGCTGGAGCGACGGGGTGCTGACGGCGGCGCGGACGGATCTGGACGTGATCGGGAACATCACCGTGACCGCGACCTTCGCCCTCGACACCTACGCCGTGACCTTCGACCTCGCCGGCAAGGGCTCCCGCACCGGCGGCGGCGCCCTGGTTCAGCAGGTGGCCCATGGCGCGGCGGCGACCGCCCCGACGGTGGCCGCGAACGCGGGCTGGCTGTTCACCGGCTGGGACGTGGCCTTCACCAACGTCACCGGCCCGCTGACCGTGACGGCCCAGTACGAAGCTGCCACCTACACCCTGGCCTACGCGGCGGGGGCGGGCGGCAGCATCGTCGGCACCA
>CAZBDL010000007.1:12577-23865 GCA_964490525.1 uncultured Victivallales bacterium
CTGGGACGTGGCCTTCACCAACGTCACCGGCCCGCTGACCGTGACGGCCCAGTACCAGGTCGCCACCTACACCATCACCTTCCTCGCCGATGGCAACGGCACGCTGAACGGCGAGACTGTCCAGACCGTGGCCCATGGCGCCGACTGCTCCCCGGTCGAAGCCGTCGCCGACAACGGTTTCACCTTCCTGAACTGGGCTGGCGACATCCCGGCTGGCCAGCAACGGGACAATCCCCTGATCCTGGCCGGCGTGACCGACGACCTCACCGTCACCGCCCACTTCGATTGCCACCTGACCGTCACCTCGCAGGTGCGGATCGGCACCGACGAGGCCGGCATCGCCCCCGCCGACTTCGTCGCCAAGCCCAAGGTCTATGCGTTCTACACCGACCCGGTCAGCGGCGCCACGGGCAAGAAGGCCACGCTCAAAATCCCGACCCCCGTCAGCGCCAAGGTGCCGACCAACCAGATCGCCGCCGAGTGGACCAAGAAGATCAGGCTCTACGACGCCAAGGCCCTCGCGGCGGCGGCCAAGGCCGGAACCAAGACCGCCGATTGGCTCGCGGCCGAGCCCGACCGACAGCAGCCCCTGGCCCTCACCCTGCGCATCGCCTCCAAGCAGTTCTCCGACCGCCCCCTCCGTGAAGTCAAGCTGGTCGCCCCGGTGATCGCCGCGGTCACCGTCGACGACATGACCATCACCGTCGACGGCCGGTGGTTCGGCACCCGGCGGCCCAAGGCCTGGGCCGAATACCGGATCCCCGGCAAGGGCGTCAAGCGCCTCACGCTGAAGGCGCTTGCCCCGGACGGAACCTACCTCGACGCCAAGGGCAAGCCGGCCTACATGGATGCCGCCTCCGGGGAGAGCGCCATGGTCCTGCTGCGGCCGACCAAGTTGCCCGCCGGCGCGGCCGCCTGGGGCGACCTCACCCACCTGGTGATCGAAAGCGGCACCGGCCTCGGCGTGGCCCAACTCGACTTGCCCGAATGAGCAGGGCGGCACCCCCGCCCTTGGCCCAGGAGGCCGCCCGGATCGCCAGGGCCCTCGGTCGCCGTCGCGGATGCTTCCCGACCGCGACCGCCGGACCCCGGGAATCGCCGTCACCCAAAGCCCATAAGAAAGTTAGAAAATAATTACTAGACGGCCTTGACATTTCGCATGGCAAGCAATAAAATGATGTAGAAACCAATTTCTAAAGCCTTGTTCCATTCACCCCATCCCCCACAGGAGGTCAGACGATGAGGACGGCAGCGACAGAGGCGAAGTCGACGCGGGCCACCGGGCCGCGCCGCGGCTGGATCGGCGGACTGCTGGCGGGCGCGGCCCTGACGGCGTGCTGCTGGGCGACCGCGGTGCATGGGGCCGAGATTGCCTACGAGGGCATCGACGGCTCGATCAACAGCGGCACGGGCTGGGCGGCCAACTGGGCGGGCCCCGGCCTGCCGACGCCTGAGCCGGGCCTGACGTTTGGCGCCTTGCCGGTGGCGGGCGGATCCTTCGGCGGCGGCTGGTACGACGCGGCCCGCTCCCTGGCGACCCCGCCGAATCCGGTGACGCAGACGGTGTACATGTCGTTCCTGGTGCAGGCCGACAGCTCCCTTCCCAACGAGTGGCGCCGGGGTGAGATGCGGCTCAACAAGGAGATCGCCAACAACTTCGACTTCTCGTTCATGGTCGAGCGCGACAACAGCGCCACCGCCTCCCTGCAGTTCTACTACACGTCCCCGAGCTACGGCGGCCCGCTGGCCAGCGGCGAGCTGGCCTATGGCACCCCTTATTTCCATCTGGTCAAGTTCTCGAATTCGGCAGGCGCGGTGCGCATCGACATCTGGCGCTACGCCGATCCGGCCGACCTGCCAGCGACCGAGCCGACCACCGCCGACCCGGCCTATCTTGGCAACGACACGCAGACGGTCTCGGCACCGGCGCTGAGTACCATCACGCTCAACGGCTACAACTGCGATTCCTTCTTTGACGAGATCCGCATCGGCACGGCCTTCGCCGATGTCATCGGCGGCCTGGCCTTCGCCAACCTGACCATGGCCGTCTCCCCGGCCGCCACCGGCACGACCACGCCCGCAGCGGGAGTCCATGCGGTCGCCGTCGGCGCGCCCCAGGCGATCACCGCCAGCCCGGCGGCTGGCAAGGTGTTCGTCAACTGGACCGCCACCGCCAATGCCGAAGTTGCCAGCCCAAACAGCGCCAGCACCACCGTCACCCTGACCGGCGACGCCACCGTCACGGCGAATTTCGCCGACGAGCCTGCCGAGCAGGGAACGCTGACCATGGCGGTCAATGACGCGGCCGCCGGGACGACCGATCCCGCCGTCGGCGCCCATGCCGTCAATGTCGGCGTGGCGACGGCCATCACGGCCACCGCCAATCCGGGCTATGCCTTCAATGGCTGGACCCTGGTGACGGGCAGCGCCACCATTGCCAATGCGAATGCCGCCAGCACCACGGTCACCCTGCTGAACACGGGCGGGGCCACGGTCCGCGCGAACTTCCTCGCGGAGACGACCCTGACGATGGCCGTTGACGACGTGCTCGGCGGCGACGTCGAGCCGGCGGTGGGCGACCACACCGTGTACGTCGGCCAGGCCGTGAGCATCACCGCCACCGCCAATGACGGCTTTGCCTTCGCTGGCTGGCTGGCCACCGCCGAGGCAGAACTCGACGATGCCAATGCCGCCCAGACCACCGTCACCCTGAGCGGCGGCGCCACCGTCACCGCCACCTTCGTCGAACTCGAACTGGTGGCCTGCGGCTCCGTCTTCCCGGTGACTGCCGACGAGATGGGCCTGGCTGGCGACTTCGACGTCAAGCCCAAGCTCTATGCCACCTACACCGACTTCGTCTCCCGGACGCCCGGCAAGAAGGCGGCGGTCAAGCTGCTGACCAAGCTCTTCCCGACGGACAATGTCGACGGTGCCTGGGGCAAGAAGATCCGCCTGCTCAACCTCAAGCTGCTGGCGGCGCGGAACAAGCTGGGGACGACCACCACGCAGTGGCTGCTCGACAATCCGACCCAGAACCAGCCCCTGGACCTGAACCTGCGCATGGCTTCCAAGCAGGCGGGCATCGGCGACAAGTTGGTCCGCACCCTGAGCCTTGCCCCGGTCCGCATCGACCAGGTCGAGGTCCTGGCCAACGAGGGCATCATCGAGATCACCGGAGCCTGGTTCGGCACCAAGAAGCCCAAGGTCTGGATGGAGTACGTGGTCCCGGGCAAGGGCGTCAAGAAGCTCAAGGCCAAGATCCTGGCGGCCGACGGCGCCTTTGTCGACGGCAAGGGCAAGGCGGTCTACATGGATCCGGGCAAGGGTACCAGCAAGGTCGTCATCCTGTTGCCGATCAAGCTGCCGGCCGGCATCGCCGGTTGGGAGTCCGTGAACTCGATCGTGATCGACAACGGCTGCGGCTACGGCACCAGCGCCATCGACCTGGCCAACTGATCCCGCTCCCCTCCTCCAGGCGCGGCACCGGTCTCCGGTGCCGCGCCTTCTTTTTGACAACAAGGCGCCCAGCGTTTCATGCTCGGCGAATCATCTGCCATCGCGCCGGGATGGAGAGACAAAATAGCCCGACATTGCTCTCCATCGCGTTCCTCGCATGTCAAGCCAATTATGAGACCGATCACTTCCCTGCTTCGCACGTCCCCTAGCTGGGGATGTCGAGCTTGCGGTTGAGTTCGGCGTGGGCTTGGGCGACGGCGTCATTGGTGCCGGGGGCGTTCGGGTCGGCGGGGCCGACGACCTCGAGGAAGAGCAGTTCGTTGCGGGCGAGGCTGACCGCGAGTGCGATCCGTTGCCCGGCGACCTCGGCACGGATCGTCGCATAGTGTGGCTGGGCATGCTGGGCGAGCAGATCCTGCTCGCTGCGGGAGGGGTTGCCGGGGCGGCCCATCGCCGCCCAGGACTCGTAGGCGCTGCCGCAGCCCTCCCCGACGCGGGCGCTGACGAGGCGCAAGGCCCGATGCCCCCGCAGCCGTTCCGGGACGGGCAAGGTCACGGTGTCGTGCCAAGGGGAGTCTGGCTGCTCGGGGGGGTGGAAGTTCCAGAGCAGGATCCGCAGGACGCCGGCATCGTCGGTGGCAATGCCGCCGCGGGTCGACGGGCCGGACTGGCCCAGGTCGAGGGCGAAGCGCGGTCCCCGCATGCGCGCCAGGAAGCGGAAGGCGTGGAACGGCGGCTTGGGCAGGCCGTCGATGGTCAGCAGGCCATAATGGGAGTTGCCGCTCCCGTAGGGCTCAAGATGGCGGCCACTCTCCTCGAAGATGTCGCTGGCGGTCCACCAGGTGAGGACGTCGGCCAGGTCGTCGGCCCCGACCGCATAGTGGCAGGTGGCGGCCGCCGCATAGAGGGTGGAGACGTCGGAGCAGCCGACCCATTGGGCATGGCCGTCGGGGCCGCAGGTCAGGGTGTTCCATTCGGTGACGACCTGGGGGAGATGGGCGAAGCCCTCGCGGGCCATCGCCTCGCGGTTGCCGCGGAACTCGTCCAGCAGGTATTTCCCGGGGGCGGCCGGGGATCCCTGTCGTCCGGGATGCTGGCAGTATTCGCCGGCCGGATAGCCGTGGAAGCTGATGAAGTCGAGGGGGATGCCGTGGTCCCGGCAATGCCGGGCAAGGGGCAGGTTCCAGGCGGGGGTGGCGCCGGCCGGCCCGCCGACGCGAAGTTCGCGGCTGGCGGCCTTGACCGCCCGCGCCGCCGCCTCGTAGAGCCGGAAATAGTCGGCCTGGTCGCCGGTCCAGAACACGTCCTTCAGGTTCGGCTCGTTCCAAACCTCGAAGAGCCAGTTGCGGACGCGGTCGCCGCCGTAGCGCTCAAGGAAGTGGCGGGTGGCCGCCAGGACGAGGTCGTGCCATTCGCCATAGTCGCGCGGCGGGGTGATGTTCATCCGGTACCAGAACATGGTCGCCTCGCCGGAGGCCAGGGCGCGTGGCATCGGGTTGAGCTCGACGATGGGGTCGAAGCCGGCGTCGACAAGGAAGTCGTAGACCTGGTCGAGGTGATGCCAGGTGTACGCGAGGGCGCCGTCAGGACGGCGGTGGACGACCGCCATGTCGTCATCAAAGGAGGCATGGAAGCGGATGTGGCGGTAGCCGATCTCGCGTTGGAGCAGGCGGAGATGATCCTGGAGGTCCGCGCGCAACAGTTCGAAGGCGCGCCCGACCGAGATGCCCCCGCGCCAGGCATGGTGCAGGGGCGGCAGCTCCGGCCGGTCGGCGACGGCAATCATGGTGCGGTCCGCAGGGCGAGGAGCATGACCGTCATGACCATGCTCACCGGGTCAGCTCATAGGCGAAGACGGGCTGCTCGAAGGCGAAGGTGTCGAGCGCGAAAGTGACCGTCCCGCCGTCCGCCGCGGTTGCCGACTTGACCTCGCCGAGGACGGAGCCGTCGATGTCCAGCGCGCGCAGGACCGGGGCGGTCCCCGGGGTGAGCCGGAGGGTGGCCTCGGCCTGGCCGCGGCGAACCAGCCGGGGCAAGGCGCCCCAGCTGTCGAGCTGGGTCAGGTTGGCGTCATGGAACGTCTGGCCGGAGTTGGCGGCGTCGGTCAGATGCAACACCAGGATGCGGGCGGAGTCGCGGAGCGCCTGGCCGTCGAGGGCGGCGGCGCAGAACGTCGCCGGCAGGCCGTCCTTGACCTGGATGGCGAACACGTCGCCGGCGAGCGCGCCGCCTTCGGAGAGGACCAACGACTCGCTGCGGGGGGTGACGACGCGGAGGGTGGCGGCCTTGGCGTCGACCTCGATTTCGCCGGTGTCGCTGCGGGCCAGCCCCTGGGCGAAGTCCAGCACGCCCCCCTTCATCCCGACGGCCTGGACCTGCTTCAGGCAGGCCTCCTCCTGGCCGCCGAGCAGGGGAATGGCGGGCAGGCCGGAGACGGGCTGGGGATCCGGGTCGAGGGAGAGGACGGCGAGGGTGCCGTCCGGCAGGGCCAGGGTGCCGTCGGGGTCGGCGACGACGGTGCCGACGCGTCCGGCCAGGCCGAGCTGCCAGCCCAGCCGCGGGACCTCATAGGGCTTGCTGGCGCGGTCGAGCTGGGCCCGCGAGAAGGCGATGGGCCAGGCGGTGCGGGCCGCCTGCACGTCGCCGCGCAGGAAGAAGAGCTGGCCGATGCGGTCGGAGAGGGCGGCGATCGGATCGTAGGCCGTGTCGAAGTACTCGATCGGGCGGCTGTCCTCGATCGCCGCCTCGGGGAACCCGGCCAGGGCGAAGCGGTGCAGGCCGCTCCAGTCCTGGAGCCCCGCCATGGCCCCGATGACCGGTCCGCTTTCGGCCCGGAAGCGGTTGGGTGCCGGCCAACTGAACTCGGTCACCATGAAGGGTTTGCCAAAGACGCGGGTGGCCATGCCGTTCATGCCGAGCCAGCGCGGGACGGCGCTCTTGTTGTGGATCTTGATCGGCATCGGCCAGCCGGGGTGATCCCAGTAGTAGTGGTTGTCGACATAATCGAGTTCGCGGCGGATCAGGGGCAGGATGGCGCTGTAGGCGTAGCTCTGGTCGCTGACCAGGATGCGGGCGCCGATCTCGGCGAGGAAGGCGCGCAGCTTGGCCAGGTATTCGCCGTGGAGGTCGACGAGGAAGCGGTGGCGCTGAACCTCCTCGCCTGCCCTGTCGGCGGCGGCGGCCACGCCATGGGCCTGGCGCCAGTCCGCGAACTTCCGGTCGTAGAGGACCTTGAGCTCGCCGCTCTGGCGCGACTGTTGCCACATCCCGAGCATGCAGTTTTCGTTGGTCAAGCCCATGAAGTTCAGCGCCGGGTCGTCCTTCCAGGCCAGGCCGGTGTGGGGGTTGACGTGGGTCAGGAGGGCGCGGCTGTAGCGCAGGAGGTCGTCCATCGCCGCGTCGGAGACCATCAGCAGGGCCTTGTACTCGTTGGTCCAGCGGACGACCTGGCGGCCGAGGTCGGGGGTGGCGGCCGCGGGCGGCTGGCGCGAGATGTAGAGGTCGATGGTCAGGTAGATGCCACGCTGCTTGAGGCAATGGAAGAAGTAGTCCAGCTTCTCCAGCAGCGCCGCGTCAATCGTCGCTTGGGCGTCGGCCGGACAGCCAAGCTCATGGTCGAAGTGGTGGAAGCGCACCGAGTTGTAGCCTTGGGCGGCGATCGCTTCGGCCATCCGCTCGGCCTGTTCCCGGGAGGGATAGTTGGCCCCGAAGTTGAGGTTCGTGCCGTAGAACCGGGCGGGCTGGTCGGGCCGGTCCGCGAAGAAGAGCTGGCCGCCGCGGTTGACCAGGAAGCCGAACTTGCCGGCGGGGGCATGATCGATCAGGCCGGAGAAGTCGAGGGCGGAGCCGCGGACGATGGCCTTCGGATAGCGGTGTGCGCGCCACAGCGGCCCGGCATCGATGGTGACGGCGCCGGTCGGCATCGGCCGCGGCAGGCTGTCGGCGGCCGCGGAGGCGGCCACGACCATCCACACCGCGTTGCCGAGGTTCTCGAAGGCAACCGTGGCGACCGGCTTGGGCTCGACCGGGAACAGGGCGAGGTAGAGGCCAACATAGGACAACGCATTCTCGCCAGTCCAGGCGACGGCCGCCTCCGGCTGGGTGTTCGGCGTCCACCAGTCGCCGACGTTGCGGCCCGCGACCACCGGCAGGACCGACTCGGTGCCGTCGGCATAGGCGATGCGGACGTTGCCGGTCTGGGTGCCAGCCGCCGGCGACCAGGCGATGGCGTGCAGCAGGCAGAGCGTGCGGAACGCCTGCGGCCGGGCCAGCTCGATGGTGGCGGATTTCGGGAAGTAGCTGCGGTCGGGCCCGGCCAGGACGAGGCACCCCTTGCCGTCGTTGACAGCCGGGTCGAGGATGTCGAACGGGATGCCGCCCAAGGTCTTGCGACCGGATGGCATCATCCGCAGGTCGTTGTTGGCCCCCTGGTCGGTCCAGCCGCCCCGCTGGTCGTCGGCGACCTCGTCGGCAAAGCCCATGTTGGCGGCCGCCTGGAGCGAAAGGGGCTCGGCCTGGTGCGGCAACGCCGCAAGCTGGAGGGAGGAGGTCGCCAGGCCCAGGTTGCCGGCCGATGGCGCGAAGCGGATGCGCACCGAGAAGGACTCGGCGCCGAACTTGCGGTCGTCCTGGATCAGCAGGTCGGCGACGCCGGAGACGCGCAGGCGGAAGCCCGGCAACGGCAGTTCGAGGGTGCCGGAATTAGCCGCGAAATGCTGGAACCCGGACTCGACGAACTCCTTGGCCAGGACATGCTCCTGCCCGCCGAGGCGCAAAGTCTTGCCGGCGTAGGCGTCGGCCGGCAGGGCGATCATCCAGGCCAGTTCGTTGCAAAAGAAGGGCGCGTCCGCACTGACCACGGCCTTGAGGTCGACACCCCCCTCGTCCGTGCCGGTGCCGGTCTCGCTGATCCGGACGGCGCCGGACGGCAGGCGCATCTGCCCCTTGAATTCGAGCCGCCCGGCGGCGGCCGCCGGAAATCCGGGCGCGGCGGTGACCGAGCTGGCGTCCTGCGCGGTCATGTGCCAGGTCTCGTTGAAATGGATGATGCGCATCGCCAGGCGGCCGTCCAGCAAGAGTTCGCCGCTGGGTTCCATGCGGATCCAGGCGGGCAGCTCGGCGGCGGTGGCGGCCGCCAGGGCCGTGGCCAGCAGGGCCGACGTCAGAAGTCTCTTCATGGCAGGTCCGTCCTAGGGGCGCCGGGGGGCCGGAGCCGCGGGGTTGAGGGTGACGGGGGACTCCGGAGGCGTGGGCCGACCCGGACGGTCGCTATTGCATGGTGATCTGCAGGGAGACGTTGGCCTCGGTGAGATCCCCGCCCGCCGGCGTGAAGCGGAAGCGCAGGGAGAAGGTCGAGCTGCCGAACTTGCGGTTGTCCTGCACCAGCAGCGAACTGCCGCCGCGGATCGTCAGCTTGCGCCCGTCCGCGAGGGGGATGACCGCTCCGCCGCCGCCGTCGACGTGCTTCTGCCAGGTCGCCTCGGCGTATTGCGCGGGCAGGACATGGTCGCCGTCGCCGAGGACCAGGGCCTTGCCGCCGTAGAGATCGGCCGGCAACTCGACAGTCAGCGAAAGGTCGCCGGTCGGCACCGGGGTGGCATTGCGCACCCACGCCTGGTAGGCGGCGCCGCCCGATGCCGTCCCGCCCAACGAAACCTTCAGGTCGAGGCCGCCGTTGGCCACGGCCATCCGGCCCAGGAACCGCGTCTGGCCATCGACGGTCGCCGGATAGCCCTCCTGGACCGTGACGCTGTTCACATCCTGGCCGACCGGGGCCCAGTCGGCGCTGAAGTGGACGATGCGGGCGGAGGAGACGCCCGGCAGGAAGAGGGCGCCGTCACTGGCCAGCTTCGCCCAGTCGGGCGGCGGGGCCGCCTGGGCCGTGAACGCCAGGCATCCGCCGATGGCCGCCGCCAGGCAGGTCTTCCGCGAGAAGCTCATGTCAAGTCTCCTGTGTCAAGGTCACATCGGGGAGGGCGGGTCAGTAGTTGAAGACCGTTCCTGAATGGAACTTCTCCCGCCAGAAGCTCAACGGAGCCGCCTCCACATGGCCATCGGCGAAGGCGGCGTTGACATTGACGCTACGGTGAACCGGCCATGGGGATCCCGCCCAGCTCTGCAGATCCTTGATCAGCTTGGCATGGTGGTACTTCACCGGCGGGTTCTGCAGCGACCGGGTGTCGGCCAGCAGGAAATAGCTGGCCGGGTTGCGGATCTGGTTCGCATGGAGCATGCCACTGTTGCCGCCGACGCCCGGGACATTGGTGACGCGCTCGGCCGGGCTGGCTGGATTGTCCAGCACCTCGTACCCGTAGAGGTTCATGCCGTAATGGTAGTACGATTGCGTCAGCGTGTCGGCCGAGGCGGCGGGCTCCTGGGCTTCCGTGCAGCGGAACATCGGGTCGCTGTAGGGCTTGTTGACATAGCCGCACTTGGAGAAATAGTGGAACCAGTTGCCCCAGCCCGCGGCGTCCTCCGACATGATCTGCTTGTACTGGTAGTCTTCCCAGTACATCAGCACCATGAGCATGGCCTGCTTTTGGTTGCTCAGGCAGTTGACGGCGCGGGCATAGCCTCGCGCCTTGCTCAGGGCCGGCAGGAGCATGCCCGCCAGGATGGCAATGATGGCGATGACCACCAGAAGCTCAATCAGGGTGAACCGGCCCCGACGCCGTCCGTCCGCCTTGCGGGTCGCCTCGTTCATGGCTTGGCACTCCTTGGCTTGCGTTTGCGGGATTCAGGAATGGGGGAACCGGCGGGCCGGGCGGTGGATTGGCGCACCACCAGGTCGCCGGGATAGCGATAGGTCTTGCCGCAGCAGGAGGTGTCGCCATCGAGCATCGCCAGCAGGATGCGGGCCGCCTCCAGGCCAAGCTGGTCGGCGGGGGTGGCGACGACCGTGACCGGCGGCGTCAGGCGCGACAGGACATGCTCGTTGTTGAAGCCCGCCAAGCTGACCTGTCCCGGAATCGCGATGCCCAGCTCCCAGGCGTGATAGGCCACGTCGACCACCTTGCGGTCGTCGTAGCAGATGACCGCCGTCGCGCCATGGTTGCGCACGGCCTGGGCGAGCAGGTCGCGCGGCGACGAGCGCTGGTCGTCGTACCCGGGCAACGGCTCCAGCCCATGATCGGCTAGGCGCTGGACCAGGGCCTGCATCCGTTCCGCCTCCGAATAGTGTGGCGGCGAGGGATCCGCCGGATCCCGGGTCTCGTTGATGTAGGCGATGCGGCGATGCCCCAGCCCGACCAGATGGTCGACCAGCAGCGCGGTGTCGTGCCCCTCGTCGACCATCAGCGACACCCCCCTTTCCCCGGACAGGCCGTTGACCACCAGATAGGTCATGCCGCAGTTCTCGGGGCCTTCCATCAGCGCGGGGCAGCGCACGTCGAAGGCCAGCACCGCATCGACCGGAAAGTCCGGCTGGTAGAGGTGCGGATCCGGACGCTCGACGTACTTCATCACCTCGGTGTAGCCCGCCGCATGGATGCCCTCGAGAAAGCGGTTCCGTGCCCGCGACAGCACCCCCGCGCAGTAGTCCGGCGGCGCAAACACCGCCACCATCCAGGTCTTCTTCGCCCGCATCGTGCGCAGGATCGGATTCGGCTTGTAGCCCGTGCGCTTGATCGCCGCCAGGATCCGCTCCCGCAGCTCCGGACGCGTCGAGAAACCCTCGTCGTAACCGTTCAGCACCCGGCTGACCGTCGATGGCGCGCATCCCACCTCGCGGGCAATCTCCTTCAGGCTGGCCATGCTCTCGCTCCCCGGTTGTCCGCCGCCAGAACCGACGGCGGATAGAAAACTATTTCTTTGCACATTTTAACATGGCCGAT
>CAZBDL010000008.1:0-23599 GCA_964490525.1 uncultured Victivallales bacterium
GGCTTTGCATCTCAAGATAATGGAACTTGCCCAGCAGGACCGGCTGGAAGCAGACCTCGACCCGTTTCCAGCCGTCCTCCGGCCGGACGATGAACTCGAGCACGTTCAGGTAGGCCTTTGCATTCTTCGGGTCGGCATGGCGGACCCCGAGGCGCAGGACGCCATCGCCCTTCACGGAAAGGCTGGCCGTGTGCGCCTCGGTCGAGAGCGGCACCGGGAAGGGGGCGCTGCGCAGCAGGGGCTTGACGCCCTCGCGCAAGGCCTCGATGCGGAGGGCGGGACTGCCGGAGGGACCGGTAATGGCCGGGTCGGCGTCGATGCGCACAT
The DNA here is from genome assembly GCA_964490525.1 of uncultured Victivallales bacterium. Taxonomy (GTDB): domain Bacteria; phylum Verrucomicrobiota; class Lentisphaeria; order Victivallales; family CAZBDL01; genus CAZBDL01. The sequence continues at coordinate 328 of CAZBDL010000008.1, forward strand.
CCAGCTCGTCGCAGAGGTCGCGGTCGATCGACCAGCCGGTCGGCAGGCCCAGGGGAAAGCGGCTGTGGCGCAAAAGGTTGACGGAGCCGCCGGCGGCGCGCGCGGCCTGCACCTCGGCCAGCATCTCGGCGCGGCTGCTGCGTTCCAGGCGGACTGCGGCCAGATCCAGGACCGCCGGGGACGGCGTGGTCAGGATCAGGCATACCGGCACGCGCTCCAGGCCCTTCGGGGGCGTGACCATGAAGTCCCAGGAAAGATCCTGCCACGGCTCCCTTGGCGCGAGGCCCTGCTGCCAAAGCCAGGTGTAGGGCGAGCCCTTCATGCGCAGGCCGATCCGCCAGGTCGCCGACTTCGCCGGACTGCGCAGCTTCAGGCTCAGGCGGTAGATGCCCTCGCCGACGAGATCGGGCAGGTCGTGCTTGACCTGCCCGGCCCCGCTCTCCACCCGCTCGACGTTGATGCGGAAGAACTTCAGGCCCTCCGCCGTGTAGTCGGCGTCCTCCAGGATCTCGTAGCGCGTCCAGGACTTGGCCCAGACGGAGTCGTCGGTCCAGCCGCGCGGCATCTCGCCCTGCATGCGTTCGTTCGGGTTCCCGCTGCCGGTCGCCGCCGCGGCATAGGTGTCCGCCCCGCCAATCCGCGTGTCGACCAGCACGGCGGCTCGCCCCGCTGTCACCGTCAAAGCCAACATGACAATAAAGGCCGTCATCCTCGTCCAGGTCTTCATCCTCGCTCCTTGTCCTTAGAATTGCGCCGGATCCCACAGGGTCAGGTAGGCCCGGTCATACTGGACGGACTGCGCATGCCCGTCAAAGAAGGCGTAGTTGCCGTTGCGCCCCAGCCCGGACTTGCCGCCATGGCGGCGCGGTGCGCCGTTCGCGATGAAGTAGCTGTGGGCGTTGTCGTTGAGCGTGTCTAGGTCCCAGACCGTGACATACCAGTCCTTGGTCACCGTGCCCTGGGCGTCGGCATAGGCGGTCCGCTTGGATGGGTGTACGATCTCGTTCAGCTTGATGCCCATCCGGTTGGGGGAGCCGCAGGCGTCGCTGTTGACATGGCGCGTGCCAGCCGCGCCCGCCGTGCTCCCGTTGGTCAAGGGCATCAGGTTGGGCGCATAGCCGTTGTACTTCTTGACGACGGCATGGTCGACGACGGCGGGCAGCGGTGTCGGCCGGGCCGGGCATCCCCAGATCACGCCCTGGCGCTGGTAGACCTGCTGGGCATTGCAGTCCCGCCCATAAAGATAGGGGGAGAGCATGGACATCCAGTACCAGGAGGTCGTCAAGCTTTCCGTGCCGCCCTGGGGCTTGGAGCTGGCCGGACAGAGATAGCCGTAGTCGTCCGTGTACATCAGGTTGGCGGTGACCATTTGCTTGAGGCTGTTCAGGCAGGCGATGCTGTGGGCGGCGAAGCGCGCCTGCTGGAGGGCCGGCAGGAGCATCGCCGCGAGGATGGCGATGATCGCAATGACCACCAGCAGCTCTATGAGCGTGAATCCTTGCGGCCTGCCCGCCGTCCTCCCGGGGCCTGGCGGCAATGCCACCACGCCGCAGCGATGTCCGTCCTGACGCATGTCCTTCATGATCTCATCTCCTTCCATGCCTGCTCTTCATTGGCCATTGGATGCTGTGGCCTGGGTGATGCCCTCTTACGCGGTTCCGCCCGCATGAAACCGCGGCTTGACCAGGCGCGAGGGGATGCCCCCGGCGCCATCGCGCAAGATTGCCAACAGCATCTCGGCGGCATCGCCGCCCATGTCGAAGCGCGAGACCAGGCTGCGGCTGAGCATCGGGCATTCGATATTGGTCAGGGTCGCGCCGTCGCAGGCGGCCAGTCCGTAGTCGCGCCCGGCAACCCACCCCCGGGACGACATCTCGGAAAGGATGCGCAGGGCATAGGTATGGTCGTAGGCGACGATCCCTCGGGCCGGATCCGGCATGCCCAGGGAGCCGAGCGTCTCGGCCAGCCTCGGCAAGTCGTCGTATTGCATACGCAACGTCTCCGCGCCAAATCCCAGTCGGTCCTGCTGCCGCAGGAAGGACGCCAGGCGCTGCCGTTCGCTGAAGTGCGTATCGGCGGCGGTTCCGCCCGGACCGACATAGAGCAACTGGCGACGGCCCTTGGCGAGCAGCGCCTCGACCGCCAGTCGGGCCGAGGCCGCCTCGTCGCGACGCAGGCAGCCTGCCTTGGCGAAGCGGTTGGCCTCGAGGAAGACGCATGCCGGGGAAAGCCCCTGGACATAACCATAGATCCGCTCCGGCATCGCTCCGAGGACGATCGCCCCGTCGAGCAGCCGCTCCCGGAAGGCCCGGGGCGGCGTCCCGGCCAGGTCGTGGCGGTCGTCGATGCGCACCACCATCGCCATGTGGCCCTGCCCCTCCAGCACCTGGCTGATCCCGACCATCATCTCGAACAGCCCGGAGTCCATCGTCGTCGCCCCCGGACGGCTGCGCAGCACCAGCCCGACGATCTCCGTGCGTCGGCTGCGCATCGCCCGCGCGGAGGCGCTGGGCCGGAACTTGTGCCGCGCGGCGATGGCCCGGATCCGCTCGGCCCGGGCGCTGGCCGACGGCCAGACCTCCTTGTTCGCCCCGGTCAGGATGCGGTGCACGGTCGTCGCCGAGACCCCCGCCTCCGCCGCGATCTGCTTGTAGGAGACCGTCATCGCCGCCTCCGCCAGGATGGCTCCGGAATAATTCGTAATCGTTTACTAATTATCCCGGAAAGCCTCTCCTGTCAAGCGCCCCGGCAAGAATTCCGGGAACACGGGAAGCGAGCCCCGGGCGGCCTCATCCGGGGACGGCAACGGGGGGACGGCCTGTCCCGGGAGGTCATTCGGGCCCGTGCCGGGAGCCCCTGCCCCGCCTTATCGGGGCGGGCAGGGCGTATCCCACTCGGGGATGCCGGACACCGTGCCCCGCCGGTGCTCTTCCAGGCGCACAGCCAGCTCCTGGTAGCGGGCGTCAATCATGCCGAAGCGTCCCTGGATGTGCTCGATGCCCTCGGGCTTGTTGTGGCTCATCCACATGGCGCGGAAGGCGTCGGCCATGGCCGTGACGGCCTGGCGGACGGCGGGGATCCGGCGTTGCGCGGCGCGGAGCGCCGCCGCGTCCCGGCGCCGGTAGGCCTGGAGCAGGTCGGCGGCCAGCGCATAGCGGTCGGCAAAGGCCCGGGCGGTTGCGTGGGCGTAGGCCAGGCTGCCGGCGGCGGCGGGGCCCTTGGCCAAGGGGGCAAGCTGCCGCGCCAGGGCATCCAGCCGCCGGGCGACCGCCGCCATCCGCCGCGGATCGTCGCCCGCATGGCTCCGGAAATGGCTCTCCCAGAGGGGATCGTCCCACATGTCGGGATGGAATCCATCCTCGGCGCGGTGGATCTCGCTGGCCAGGAGGTGGGCGGCGTAGTCGCCGCCGCAGACCGCGGCGAAGCGGGCGGCCAGGGCCGCCTCGTCCGGGAGGTCATGGCCATAGGCGCGCTCCGCGCACCAGGCCATCCCCGCGAAGGCGGAGTCATGGTCGCAATAGGCGCCGTTGTCGCCCCATTGCGTGAAGAGGATCTCGCGCACGCCGGCCTCGCGGCAGGCGTCGATGCATGGCCCGGCCGTCGCCACGGTCTTGGCATGGTCGTACCAGTAGCGGTTCCAGGTCCAGATCCCCGAGGCCATCACCGGCTCCTTGCTCATGTCGCGATGGCGCCGGATCCAGTCGAGGTAGAAGTCCTTCTCGTGATGGTAGTAGTCCCAATAGACCAGCTCGACCTGGCGGGGGATGCGCTTGACCACCTCCGGGGGAATGACCGTGGCGGGATCGTAGTATTCATGCGTCTTGGAGCCCAGGCGGAAGTACTGGTCGGACCAGATCATGGGCTTCAGCCCGTGCCGCTTGCAGATGGCGACCACGCGCGCCAGGTGCTCGTTCATCAGCTCGAACCCGGGACGGTAGCCCTTGAGGGTCAGGTAGCGGCCCCGGCCCAGCTCCTCGGCCTCGTCCATGCCGATGTGGATGCGGTCGGTGCGGCAGACCTGTCGCCAGTGACCAATCATCTTGTCGATCAGGGTGTAGGTCTTCGGCTCGCCGACCATCAGCACGTTCGGCGTGTCCCGGACATCAAGGTAGGCGCGGTGACGCAGGATCTGCGCCAGGTGTCCCAGCGTCTGGATGCAAGGGATCACCTCGATGCCCAGACGGGCCGCATAGGCGTCGACGGCCTTCAGCTCGCGGGCCGTGTAGCGGCCGCGCTGATAGCCGAACCAAGGCTCGCCCGGCAGCTCGTAGGTGTCCTCGGTGTAGAGCATGACCTGGCCGTACCCCAGCAACGCCAGCCGCCGCAGCCATGACTTCAGGTGGTCGACGGTCATCACGGCGTTGCGCGAGCAGTCCAGCATGATGCCGAGGCTGCGGAAGGACGTGGCCTCGACGCGGGAATCGATCCCGGCCAGCAGTGCCCCGACCCCGCGCAGGGCCTGCGCCGGGGTGTGATACGCGATCTCCGCCCCGGCGCCCGTGCGGCGGACGCCGCAGAAGCCCTTCTTCCGGGAGCGGACGAAGGCCACCGGCAACCCCTCGCCGCGGCCCTCGGCCAGCGGATGGCCCTCCGCCAGGACGCGCAGCATCGGGCGCAGTTCCGCCGGGGTGGTCCTCGTGCTCCATCGCAATGCCGTGGCCATCGTGCTCCTCCAGGAAGGGTTGCCGCTTGGAACCAGACCCGGAAAGCTAGCCATGCTCCCGTGCTTCTGCAAGACCGTCGCCGGACTAAACTCCAACCCCTTCCCATCCCCTCCCAGAATACCTCATGCTCTCCCATGGCCGACACTCCTTCGGTTCCCCTTCGGGAACCTCTTTCGGAGTGTCACCCCATTTGGATCAGCCTACTTGGGCCATCAACTGGTTGTTAGCACATTCGCCGAGGCCGTAGGTGCGGCGGGAGGAAAACCGCTCGCCGCAAAACATTAAATAGCGATATCGACCTCGATATTTCATCCTAAGATACCATGCAGGCCTTCTAGATGCCATATGCGCTTTACCGTTAGTTACTTAGTCACCCCCGGGGTCAATATAGACCCGGGGGTCAATATATTGACAGGCAGGCGACCTTATTGACCTTATTGACCGGGATTTTGCAACAGACTCAAGAGCCTTTGACATGCTTCAAAATTGAGAATGCCCCCTCGCCTTCCGCCGTAGGCCGGGCCTTTCTCTCATTTCACTGGCAATGGGTGGGCACCAGCACCCCCCGGACGCTCCGTGCAGGGCGGTTTCGGAGAGGGCCGCGTCGGAGACCCGCCATTCGGCCGGGCTCCGGCCGCACAGGCGGCGGAAGAAGCTGCAAAAGTGGGAGACGCTGGCGAAGCCCAGCTCGCCGGCGACCTGCTTGACCGGAAGCGCGCTTTCCCGCAGGAGCCTTTGGGCGTGCCGCGCCAGTTCCTCCGCGTAGTAGGCCTGGGGCGTGCGCCCCGTGGCTGCCTTGAACGAGCGGATCAGATGCTCCGGCGACACACCGATCTCCTTGGCGATCCCCTTGACTTGCGGGCGCTCCAGCAGCCGCTCATGGATCAGCGTCCGGGCCTTGTCGGCCAGCGCGCCCTCCCGGGGCGGCGCCTTCGCCGCCGCCATGGCGAGGAGCCCGGTGGCGAAGCCCATGGCCATCCGGGCCGACTCGCCGGGGTCAAGCCAAAGGGAGGTGTTGAACTCGCCCTGCCGACCCATCGTGAGGAAAGGCTCGAGGAGCGGCGGCTCGGAGCCAAGGCGGAACACGGGGCCGTACGCGTCAATAATCTCGGCGAACAGCCGCTCGACACCCATGAAGTTGATGTGCAGCCAATCCCAAGGCTCCTCCGCGCCTTCCGGCAGGCGGAAGCTGTCGCCGTTGCCCGGCACGTGCAGGAATCCTGTGCCCGACGGCAACGCCACCGCGCGGCCGTCGACCCGCGTCAGCTCGCCGCCGCCGCTCAGGGTGTGCTTGTAAAACGGCGCGTCCATGCTGAGCAGCCTTGAGTCGTAGACGCGGCAGGGCGGCACCACGTGGCGGCGGACGGCGCGCACCCGCGGGAGGCTGGGCAGCTCCACCTTGTGGAGGCACTCCACATGCCACGCCTGCAGCCAAAGGAGGTCCGCCGATTTTTTCGTGTCCATGTCAATTCTCTGACATTGATATCAATTTCCAGTTCTTGCACGGAGCGGAGTGGCGCTGTAGGCTATTTTTGTGTGCATCCCCTGCCGGGCCATCAGTCCAACCCCAATCGGAGCAGCCAACGAAAGCGTTGCCGGACTGGAAAATTCCGATTCCCTTGGCACTGGGCAAGGGGGGCGTAGAGTGGTCACGTTTTGAGGACGCTCCGGGGAGCCCCCTCCCCACATGTCTGTAACCTAACCCAGTCCGCTCGGGATGGCAAGCTGCCTGCACGGCCAGTCCAAACCGCAGGCCAAACCCATGCGAATGGAGAATGCTATGAAATGGCGAATACACGCAGACGGAACCTTTGACATCAACGCAGGCTTTGGCGCGCTGCGCGGCTGCCGCCCCGCCGTGGACCATGCGCCCGTCTGCCCGATTCGTGTCGAGGCGGCGGCGGACGCGGTCGCCTACCATCTCGCGGAGGGGACGCTGCGCCTCTCCTTCGCCTCCGTTGGCGGACGCGTGGAGTTGAAAGCCACGCTCGCAGAAGCGAGGACCGCCCCCCGCTGGCTCAGCGTCGTCGCCGAGGCGCGCCTCGAAGGATTCGACGCCTGCTTCCGGCAAGGCATCGGTTTCTCCGGCCCCAGCGGCGCACTCCGCTTCGCGCAGCTCGGCGACGAGTGGCATGTGCCCAGCCACATGCTCCTCGCCCTCCTCGCCATGGACAGCGAGAGGACCATGACCGTCGCGCCACACGAGACCCGCGGCTTCCTTTTCCGCGCCGACCTGCGCCAGACCGCGTGGCGGCACAACTTCCGCAACCGCGAGGTCGACGGGACGCGACGCACCCTCGAGCTGGCCTTCCGGACCGAGAGCATCCCCTTGGACGGGCCGCTGACGCTGCCGACTCTCCACGTCCAATCCGGGGAGGGGCTTTTCGGCGCGCTCCGCGAGGCCGCCCGGGGCATCGCCGCCGCCGCCGGGGCGAGGAGCGCGGCCTGCGGGGGCCCGGCCAGCGCCCCGCGCTACCATTACTGCTCATGGTACCACCGCGCCGAGCATTTCTCCCACGGCGACCTGCGCCAAGTGCTGGACGGGCTCGACCGCGCCGACCCAAGCCGCCATGCGCAGACCGTGCAGGTCGACATGGGCTACGGCCCGCACCTCGGAGACTGGCTTCTGCCCAGCCACAAATGGCCCGACACGCTCAAGCCCGCCATCGCGGAGATCACGGCCCGTGGCTACGCGGCGGGCGTCTGGGTCGGCCCCTTCATGGTCGGCAACGAGAGCCGCCTTGCCCAGGAGCATCCCGACTGGCTCCTGCGGGACAACGACGGCAACCGGCTCGTCGAATGGCGGCACTACGACGGCCAGCACCGCGACCACGAGCACTATGTCCTCGACACCAGCCATCCCGGCGCGATGGAATATCTTATATATACATTCAAAACCTTGCGCGAATGGGGTGTGACTTTCTTCAAGACCGATTTTCTCGAGTGGGGTTACAAAGACTCCACCAAGGTCAGGCGGCACACGCCCGGCAAGACTGGGGCGCAATACTTCGACGACGCGCTGCGCGCCATCCGCGGCGCCATCGGCGGCGCCAGCCACTGGCTGGCGTGCATCAGCTACTTCGCGCCCTGCGTGGGCTATGTGGACTCCATGCGGGTCAGCTCCGACGTCGGCGTCCAGTGGGGCACCCAGGGCGGCAACGGCAACGACGGCGTGGGGGGCGGCACCCAGAACATGATTGAGGAGAGCTTCGCCACCCTCTACCAGAACAACATCCTCTGGCAGTGCGACCCGGACGTGGTGTTCCTCCGGGACTGGCACATCCACCACCAGCCGCATGAGACGCTCAGCCTCGCCCGGTGGCATGGCTTGCTCGGGCACAGCGTCAACATCTCGGACGAGATCGGGGATTTGCCGCCCGCTCGCCTCGCCCTTTGGCGCTGGATGCGCCCCCAGGCCGAGCCATGGACGGCCGAGCTGCCCTACTTCGCGTCCGGCCACACCTTCCGCGTCGCCGTCCGAGACTATCCCCAAGCCAACGGCTGGGCGGTCCTTCTGCTGAACGCGGAGAAGGACGCGCGCCTTGGGCGCTGCGAACTCCGCAGGCTGGTCGGCATGGACACCGCGCGTGTCTTCCGCTGGAGCCCGGACGCCGCCGAGCCCCTGGGCGAGAAGTCGGAGATACTGTGCGAGCTGGATGGCCACGCCAGCGAGCTGCTTTTCGTCAGCCGCGACGGCGCGCCCCCGCCCCCCGACCTCAACATGGGCGGAAGCCGGGGCGCCGAGCCATGCTGACCCTGCCGCCAACACTGCAATCCGAGACCGTCGGCTCCGACCTCCTCCTCCTGCGCATGGATGGCGGGCAGGTCGCCCAAGGGGGCGTGGACGGCCTCGACATTCCGGAGCTGGCCCGCTGGATGGCCTTGGCCCGCCTTGACCTGTACTGGGTGCGGCCGCACTACGGGCGCGCCATCGCCGAGTTGCCACGGGAGGTGCAGATGCTGCTGTGGCAGGACGGCGGCGGCGGGTACGGCATGCTCCTGCCCTTGGTCGATGCGGGCTGCCGCGCGCGCGTCGACGGGCCGTCGCCACGGCAGGGGCGCTGGGACCGGGAAGGCAATCCCCGCCCGCCCCTGCGGCGCGTCTCCGCCGGCTTCGGCCTGCTGGTGGACGGCGTGCGCCCCGGCCATGCGCCGAAAGAGATGCGCGCCGCGCTGGCCGGCCGGGGGGGCGACCCCTTCGCCCTGCGCGACCGCCTGCTTGCCGCCGCCCGCGACATGCTCGGCACATTCGCCCTGCGCGAGGAGAAGCCCGAGCCGCCCCAGCGGCGTCAACTCGGCTGGTGCAGTTGGGACGCCTACCGCCGCGCCATCAGCCACGAGCGGCTTGACGCGGCGGTGGCCGGCATGGTGGCGGGCGGCGCGCCCCCGCGGTGGGCCATCATTGACGACGGCTGGCAGGCGACGCGCGACAACGCCCTCGAGGACTCCTGCGCCACCCATCCGGAGCGTTTGCCCGGCGGCCTCGCCCCGGCCATCGCCGCGCTCCGCGCGCGCGGAGTGGCCTCGGTCGGCGTCTGGCACGCCTTGCAGGGATACTGGCAAGGCGTTCATCCGCAGGGCGCGGAGGCGGCGCGCCACGCCACCCTCGCCAGCCGCGGCCGGGTGATGGGCCACCAGGCGGCTACGCAGGAGCTGCGCCTCGTGGCGCCGGCCGAGGCGGGCGCGTGGTACGACCGCTGGTACCGCTGGCTGCGCGGCCAGGGCGTGGACTTCACCAAAGTGGACAACCAAGGCGCCCTTGAGCTGTTCAGCGCGGGGCACACGGCGGCGGCGGCGATGGCCGCCTACCAGCAGGCGGCGCAGGATGCCGCCGCCGCCCACCTCTCCCAGCAGGGCCTTCACTGCATGAGCCACGGCAGCGATGTGCTCTTCAACCTCGCAAGGGGCAACTGGCTCCGCAACTCGCAGGACTATTGGAAGGACGGCCCTCCGGAGAACCACCAGCGCTTCGTGGCCAAGAACGCGGCCAACGCCTTCCTGCACGGTGCCTTCGCATGGCCTGACTGGGACATGTTCCTCACGAGCGGCCCCCATCCCCTCTTCCATGCGCTCGCCCGCGCGCTCAGCGGCGGCCCCGTCTACACGTCCGACGCCGCCGGCGCGGGCAAGCCTGCCCTGCTGGCCCGCCTCTCCCTCCCCGACGGCCGCGTCCCCGCCTTCGACCGCCCTGCCCAGCTCATGGCCGACCGCATCCTCGACGACCTCCAGCGCAGCGCCCGCCTGACCATCATCGCGAACCGCTCGGGCGAGCGCGTCGCCGTCGGCGCATTCCACTGCGCGCATGCCGTCGCCGGGCGCATCGCCGACGGCTTCCGACTGTGCGATGTCTACGACCTTCCGTCCTGTCCGGCGTGGGTCGTGGGCGACCCCGAGACCGGCGCATGCGCGCCGTGCGCACCCCATGACCGGCATGCGCTGTCGCTCGCCCCCCTCGGCGCGGCCCTCCGCGTGGCCGCGCCGCTGATTGATGGAATTGCCGTTCTCGGCGACCGCTCCCGACTCAACGGGGCGGCGGCGGTGGCGGTCAGCCGCGGCGACGGCATCGTCCGCGCGGCCTTGTCCGGGCCTGGCGTGCTGTGGGTCTACTCCGAACAGGGCATGAAGGCGACTGTGGACGGGGTGATGCGCAGGCTTCCCCCGGGCCCGGGAAGCGTCCCCGTCCCACATGCAGGCGCCACGGTTGCCCTGGCTCCACGCGATGGCCAAGATTTCACCACGTCGGGCGCGACGGGCACGACAGATGGAACGGGTGGCGTCCGGCCTGGCGCGACCGCGGGTTGAGCCCACGCGCCCGCTTTATTTTCAGACCATGCGAGGAGAATCAAGGCCCCCACACAGCAAGTCGGACTTATGACATCAACTTGTGAACATAAATATCAGTTTCCTGCTCTTGCATGCCGCGGGTTTCGACTATATGGCACAATCAAGGGAACGGCGATCTACCCGCATCCGCATGGAAAGGCCTCAATCCCAAGAGAGAAATTCAGCTATCAAACAGGAGGAGAGTCCATGGGCACCATAGCTAAAACGGCCGCGCCGCGCTTCACCCTCATCGAGCTGCTCGTCGTCATCGCCATCATCGCCATCCTCCTGGCTTTGCTCCTGCCCGCCCTTGGCGCGGCGCGCGACACAGCCCGCGCCATCGCCTGCAAAAGCAACATGCGTCAAATGTATTTGGTAACCTTCTCCTATATGTCAGACTACAACAACATGCTCATGCCGGTATCACCCGCTGACAACGCGGCCGATGGGGATTTTGTGGTCGGCGAATATGGCGACAGCTCCAAAGACGAAATGAACTTCTGGAGCTATTTGATTGGGTACTATCATGGGCTTCCCACGACGCAATGGTACAGGACCGGCGTGAATCTTCCAAAGCCCAAAAGCATTTGGAACTGCCCCGGGCAGGCAAAACCCTGCGAGGAAGCCGTGTCTTGCGCCTATGGGGTCAACTGGATGCCGTGGGGTAAAATTAGCGCATTGAAGAAATGCCTCCCTGCAATGAGGCTTAAAAACCCGTCTGGGACGTTGTACGCCGCGGACGGAATGGCGAAGCTCTACTACCAATCGCCCGTCATACCGCTCCCTGTGGACCCAATCGGGGCATCTTCGAGATATGACGCGGGGAACAACAACATGTGCAAGACGGGGCCGAGCGACATGACGAACATCAGACTGCGCCATGGCGGCAAGCTGCGCTACAACACAATCTACTTCGACGGCCACATCGGGGGCGAGAAATATCCCACCGTGCCGGAAAGCATGAGATCAAGCTGGACAGGATGGTAGTCTTTAATATTTACGTAAAAGTGCGCGCATCCGGCGATTCCGCATGCGCCCAGAGGCAAACAAGCAAAAACACAGTGAAAGGAGCAAGGCGTATGTCATGCGTGATGGCGAAGGCGTGGGGGGTTGCGGTGGCGCTGGGGACTGCGCTCCTCGCGGCGGCGGCGGATGTCTGTTTCAAGGTGACGGACGACGTGGTGGCCAAAGACCCGCCGCGCGTCGGCCACAACATCATCCCCAACAACTTCTCCCCGTGGGGCCTCCCCATGGCGAACATCTGGGTCCGCGGCCCCTACCCGGAGCCTTCCGAGTGCCGCATCAAGTTCAAAATGTGGCCAAAGGTGAACGGGTTCAAGAGCGGCCCGGATTTCATTGAGCTGGAGGACGGTTTCGGCGACTATGACAACCACCGCACCGGCTACTGGGACGGCGCAGACTATATCGTGTTCCGATACGACAAGGACAAGGATGTCGCCACAATCGTCCGGGAGGGCAAGGTCGCCAAGTTCACCAAGGAGCCGAACCCGTCTGACAAGACGGCGCCCAAGCCCATCGGCCGCCTCCAGTTCGCCGAGAGCGGCCCGGCCGTGCAGGTGGACGACGAGGTCGTCCTCCGCAAGCGTCTCACCAGCGTCCCGCCGCCTGAGCAAGTCCGCCAGGCACAGATGGCCCAGCTGCCGTGGAGCTCCGGCAAAAAAGCCAAGCAGAAGCTGGCGCTCGACACGAAGGAGAAATGCCCGGAGGGCGGCAGCACCGCCAGCATCCGCATCCCGGACGGGGAGTTCGCCACGCAGTCCTACCTTGGCAACGCGGCCTCCCACTGGATCAAGCTCGACCCCGGCGACTACCTCTTCCGCGCATGGTTCAAGGCGTCCAAGGCCGGGAAAATCGACGTGGACATCGCCACCGTCGCCGCCAAGAGCTTCGACGTCGGCACCGAGTGGAAGGCCTACGAGTTCAAATTCCCGGCGGCGCACCCCAGCCGCACCCTTGCCGACCTGGTCATCAAGCCCAGCGGCTGCGGCGACGTGTGGATGGACAACATCACCATCCATCGGACGGACACCCCGCTCGGCGCCTTCTTCCCAGAGATGGTCAAAGAGCTGAAGGCGTTCCGCCCGAGCGTCCTGCGCCTTTGGCTCGGCCAGGATGGCAACGGCTGCCTGGACGACCTCATCGGGCCGCCAGCGGCCAGCGGCACGAAATATTTTGGATTCGAGGCCCGCCCGACCCCGGACTTGAACGAGTCGCTGAAGCTTTGCGAGGAGGTCGGTGCCGACCCGTGGCTCATCCTCAACGTCCACATGACCCCAACCGAGTGGAGGAACTTCGTCGAGTACATGGCCGGCGACGCCTCCACCCCCTACGGCGCGAAACGCGCCGCCGCCGGACGCGCCAAGCCATGGACGGACAGCTTCAAGACCATCTACCTCGAGTGCGGCAACGAGGTGTGGTCAAAGATATTCATGCCCGCCTCATGGATGAGGGACTTCGCCTCCTACGCCAAATACAGCCATCTGATGTTCGCCAGCGCGAAAAGCCATCCCGCGTTCAAGGACGAGAAGTTCACCTTCGTCGGCAGCGACTGGGGCGGCGACGTGGACGCCAGGGCGGGCGACTCCTTCGGCAGCAAGGCCGCCAAGATCAATTCACTCATGGAGGCCACCGAGGTCGCCCACTACACCGGCGGGTTCGACGGATACACCTTCGACGACAAGGGACGCGAGGCGCAGATGACGAACTGTCTCTTCTACGGCCCGCGCCTGAGCTTCAACCGCACGGAGCAGCACATCAAGGCGCTCGCCAGCATCCGCCCCGGCATGAGGGCGCTGAGCTACGAGGGCGGCCCCGGCTACTGGCTCCCATCCCCGGGAAAGAAGTACAACGAGGAGTCCGAGCAGGTCGGAAAGAGCCTTGCCAGCGCCGTCACCACCGCCGACTGCTACCTCTACGCCACCAGCCGCGGCTACGGCCCCATGGCCGCCTTCTTCTTCGCAAAGGGCGACATCAACTGGAGCAGCCACACCGTCGGCTGGCGCCCGCACGCATGGCACCTCGCCCTGCAGATGCGCAACCAGCTCTGCGACGGCGACATGGTGAGGGTCGAGGGCGCGGGCGTGCCCACCGTCGACATCCCAGAGGAGGAGGTCACCGACGGCATGAGCAAGAAAAAGAAAAAGATCCCCGGCATTTCGAATTGCCCGACCGTGGCCGCCTACGCCTTCAAGAGCGCGAAGGGCTACGACGTGTACATCCTGTCACGGGAGCTGAAGAACTCCCACAAGGTGACCATCACCCTGCCCAAGGCGGTCTCGGGCAAGGCCGAGCTGCACAGCCTGGCCAATCCCGACCCGTGGGCGAGCAACCGCGAGTCGGAGGTGCTCAAAATCGCCAGCTCCGAGCTGCCCGCCAACGGCGGCGCCATCACGCTGGAGCTGCCGCCCCACAGCCTCCACGTCATCCGGGCCCAGGCCAAGTAGCCGGCTGACATACCAACACTCCCCCGGAGGAATCATACGTACCATCGCCGCAATCGGTCTCGGCCATCGCCTTCACGAAGTCATCCGAAGCCTCCTCGCCGCCGCTGGCGGCGAGCTGCGCTTGATCGCCTACGCCGATGCGGAGCAGGAGGCGCTCGGCGTGCGCAAGTTGCGCAAACATGGCATCGACGCCGGGCGGGGTTTGCGGGGTCCGGCCCCATAAGAACAGCTATTTACGCAAGTGGCATGTGAATGGGGGGCACATTACCGGTCTTAGCCGCAGATTTCAGCCGGGCGATTCTGGCGCTAAGCATTTTTGGCTGCTCCCGGTGCTCCCGGCTTCGGTTGATCTGCCGGCAAGATAGTGGCCGTCGCCGACTTCTGCAATTCGCTTGCGAGGCTGCGCCGTCCGGCGCCCGCGCATCCGGAAGGGTCAACCACCCCCGGGGGGGTGATACTCCATCCGGCCCCCAATGGGGGGATCCGCTCTCCGTATTGGCGTGTCGTGTTCCGCCGCAGGCCTCGGGGTGGCGGCTGGCGGGACGTGAACGTCGTCGCGGGCCGTGCTGGTTTCGGCGAAACCGGCATACTTCTGCCCAACGCCAGCCCTGGGTTCACGTCCCGGGCCACGGTCTAGCCTGCTGACCTCTTCGTCCGAAGCCGGACATGACGCGGAAAGACACGACGTCCGGGGTAAAATCACCATGTCCGGATCAACCGGCGGCGGGGCCGGGGTCGCACAGGGAACGGGCCTCGGCGAGGGAGATGCTGCGCGGGTCGCGGACGCGGAGGGCGAGCCAAGCCAGGGCCACGAGGCTGAGCACGGCCGAGGCGGCAAAGAGCGCGCGCATGCCCCACTGGTGGGCGACCAGGCCGGCCAGCAGGGGACAGGACACGCTGGAGATGGCCATCACCAGGCTGCCCAGGGTGATGTGGGCCAGGCGGTTGTCGTGCGGACAGGTCTCGAAGACCAGGTTGGCGTGCGAGGTGATGGCGGCGGCAATGGCGATGCCGGCCGCCGCATAGGTCAGGATGCAGGCCAACTGCCCCCGCCCCGTCAGCATGACCGCCAGGGCGACCAGCTGTCCGCCAGTTCCGGCGAGGATGCCCCAGCGGTGCCCGTGGCGGTCGCCGATCCGCCCGAAGGCCAGGTTGCCGACGGCGGTGACGGCGGTGGCGGCGGCCCCGCAGGCGACGATGGTGCCGGGGGCGACCCCGCCACCCGTCGCGGAGGCATAATGCAAGGCGACGAACGGCATGACGGAGAAACCGGCGGTGGCGAGCAGCCGTCCGACCAGGAAGTTGCGGAAGTTCGGCTCGCCCAGGCTGTGGCGGAAGAGGCGCAGCAGGTCGCCGGGGGTGGGTGGCCGGACATCGTCCTCGCCGACCAAGGCCTCCTCGCGGACGCAGAGGAAGCAGAGGATCGAGACGGTGCCGAAGGCGCCTGCGGCCAGGTACAGCCAGCCATACATGGCGGTGCCGCTTCCGTGGCGGAGGATCCAGCCGGCGAGCAGTCCGCCAGCGGTGCCCAGGGCCGCCGAGCAGCCAAAGCTCAGGCCCATCGCCATGCCCCGCATCCGCTGCGGGAAGATGCTGGCCAGCCATTCCATCCAGACCGCGATGATCACCCCCATGGCCGTCATGTAGCAGCCGAAGAGCCCGAGCAGGAGCCAGGCCATCGCGGCCGGGGGGAGGCGTCCGTCGCCCAGCAGGATGGCGATCCCGATCAGGAAGAGGAAGGGCAGCATCGCCAGGACATGCCAGGCGACGATCTGCCGCTTGCGCCGCCGCCGCGAACGGAACAGGTACATGCCCAGGACCTG
This sequence comes from uncultured Victivallales bacterium, assembly GCA_964490525.1. Classification (GTDB taxonomy): domain Bacteria; phylum Verrucomicrobiota; class Lentisphaeria; order Victivallales; family CAZBDL01; genus CAZBDL01. The sequence continues at coordinate 16,102 of CAZBDL010000008.1, forward strand.
CGGGAAGATCACCGCCGCCGTCTCGATCGCCCCGACCGTCCCGATCATCCGCTCGCCCGCCCCGTACGCCCGCAAGAGCAGGATCAGCACGGTCGACGAGGCCACCAGCGCCTGCTGGAAGCCCCAGAAGGACTCGCCGACGGTGAACACGGCCAGGTTCCGGACGTGACGCGCCCGGTCCGGATCCGTCATGGGGAGGGAGGTCATGCCAAGGGCCTCGGGGCAGGGGAAACGTTCAACGCTCAACTTTCAACTCTCAACGTTCAACTTTCAACGCGACCCTGAACCTTGAACGATACATCATTGCCTTTACGGACATGCTTTTTCTCGAATAGCCAAGTTGGTTATTGGATGTTCTTCTTTTCCTCCAGCATGACGCCGGGCCTTGCGCCTAGCGGGGCCGGAAGGCGGCGGGGGGGACGCCATGGACGCGCTTGAAGGCGCGGCTGAGGTGGAAGGGGCTGGAGAAGCCGAGGCGCTCGGCGATGTCGGTGAGCTTCATGTCGGTTTCGCGCAGCCAAGCCGCGGCCTGGGCCAGGCGCAGGTGGTCGTAGTAGGCCTTCGGCGCCATGCCGGCGGCCTTCGCGAAGACCTGCCGGAAGCGCCCTTCGCTCAGCTTGGCGCGCCGCGCCAGGTCGGCGACCGGCAGGGGCCGGGACAGGGTGCGGCGCATGAGGGTCATGATGTCGAGCATGACCCCCGGCCCGCCGTCCGCGGCCCCGCCCGGGCTGGCCGCATGGCGTTCCCATTGTCGGAGGAGCCAGAGCAGGCCGGCCGCTGCCACGGCCGCTCCCGGCCCGCCGCCATCGAGCAGCCGCACCTGCTCCATGAGGGTGCCGGCCTCGCCGGGCAAGGCGGGCACCGCCACCACCGTGTCCGGCGGCAGGGCGCAGGTCGCCCCCTCCAGGCACTCGATCCACCAGAACCCCCAGTGCGGCTCGCGGCAGCCATAGGCGCGGATCGAGGACGGACGCAGCCAGGCCACCGTGCCCGCCGCACACGCCAGGCAGCGGCCGTCGGACAGGTCGATGCGCCCGCACCCCGCCAAGGTGCGCACCGCCACCATGCCCGGATGCGGATAGCCTCCCGGCCAGCGGCACTGGTAGGAGCGGTCACCCCGCACCTCCCAGGCCCGCTTCACCCGCAAGGCCCCGGAATCCGCCGGGCGCGGCGGCATGTGCATCTGGTTGTGCATGGAGAAGGAATATATCACCGCGGCGGGACTGTGACCGGCAAGCCTTGCCCTGATGGCACTGAAGCAAATACTGCTCGGTCCAGGCGGAGATACGGGCATCGTCCATCGCTTTTGCGCCTCGCCCGGCCGCCTTGATTTCACCGTCGACCGCATTATCTTCGGCCGACGGGCGAAGACCAACGAGTCCTGATCCACACGCCTGCATGGAGGGCCACGGCATGCCTGGAGTCCGGATCCTGCTTTTCGTCGCCGCCTTGACGCTTCTCTCCCGCGCCTTGGCCGCCGCCCCCGCCACCTGCACCCCGCGCAGCATGGGGGAGAAATGGGAGCAGCGCTTCGCCACCGTCCGCGCACGGAACCAGGAAAAGGCGCCGGACATCGTCTTCTTCGGGGAATCCCTCGTTGAGAATTGGAATCTCAGGCCCGAGTTCTCCCCGCTGTTCAAGGAGACCTTCGGGGCCTGGAAGACCGTCAACCTCTGCAGCGGCGGCGAGCATCCCCAGACCCTACTCTGGAAGCTCACGTCCGGACAGGCCCTGCAGGGCATCAAGGCAAGATTGATCGTCCTGAACATCGGCGGGGACAATCGCGACTCGGCCCCCGACACGGTCGCGGGCATCAGCAACCTCCTCGCCACGCTCGGGCGCACGGCCCCCGGCGCCAAGATCCTGCTCCTCCCCCCCATGCGCAGGGGTAAGGAAGGCGGCACCTACTGGCAGCGCAGCGAGGACGTCGCCAAAGGCATGGCGGGGTTGGCCGACGGCAAGGGGGTGTTTTTCGTCGACCTTGAGACGGCCCTCGCCGACCCGCGCGGCAAGCGCCGGCCCGAACTCTTCGAGAAGAACAGCTTCGCCTTCAATGCGGCCGGCTACCGGGAGGCCGGCAAGGTCCTGGCCAAGGCCGTCAAGGACATCCTCGGGAATTGAACAACCCCATGCACAGAAGCCGCCGGGAACCGTCTTTCGCCGGAGCAGGACGCCGCCGGTCGGTTGCTTCGATCTTGGCGCTGCTGGCCACCCGCCATGCCCTCGGGCGGCTCCTGCGGCGGGGGCTTGGCCGGTACGGGTTGCCGGCCTTGCCAAGGCGCGCATGCCTGGGGCTGGCGGCAGCCCTGGCCCTGATGGATCCGGCCATGGCCGGCGTCGAACCAGGCGCTGGGGCGTCCCGGCAAATTCCCCCCGGATGGCTGGGCTGGAATGCAAATCTGGGCGGACGGGTTGGCTGGAACCAGGAGCCGTTCGCCGCGGCGGTGGCCGAATTGCGCCCCGGCTCCCTGCGCTTTCCCGGCGGCTCGGTCGGGAACTACTGGGACTGGCGCAAAGGCTGGCCGGCCCGGGGCGGTGAAGCAGACATCGCCTTCGTCCGCCAGATGAGCCGGCGGCGGCCCCGCCAGCCGAACCTGCTGCCCGACTTCGCCCGGATCGTCATCCGGACCGGTGCAGAACCGGTCTGGATGCTCAACCTGCAGACCGCCGAACTCGAGGAGCAGTTGGCCCTGTTGCGGACTGCCCGGGATCTCGGGCTTCCGGTCCGCCGGGTCGAGCTGGGCAACGAACTCTACTTCAACCTCCCCGATGTCCGGCGGCGGTTCCCGACGGTGGGCGACTACGGGCGCGAGGCGCAACGCTGGGCGGCGGCGATCCGCGCCGAGTTCCCGGAGGCCTGCTGCGCCGCTCTCGCCGTCGGCAAGGACGTGTCCGAGGATACGACCCGCCATGAACGGATGCGGACCTGGAACCGAGGCCTGGCCGCCCACCTCTCGGGCCTGCGGGCGTTGACCGTCCATTGCTATGCCGGCGGTGCGCTCGACGACCGGGCCATGGCCATCGCCCAGGAGGAGGATTGGTCTGTTCCCGACGACCGGCGTGCCCGGGTTGGCTCGACATCCTGGCAGGAGGCCTTGGCCCGGGCCAGGCGCGAGCCGGAAATGGCGGCCCGGGTGGTGGCCCATGCCCGGGCCACGGCGAACGGGGTCTTCGCCGCTGGGGCGGCGGGGGTGCCGGAGGGCTTGCCGCTCTGGGTCACCGAATTCAACGTCAGCGACCGCGATCCCGCCGGCATCGCCGGCACCTGGGCGCAGGCCCTGGGCTGCGCCGCGATGACCTTGGAGTTCCTGGCCCGCCCACGGGTCGAGATGGTCAACTGCCACAACCTGGTCGGCCACCTGTCCTATGCGGCCCTGCGCCCCGCGGCGGAATCCGGCATCCCCGCCATGCCGACGCCGCTCGGCGGCGCCATGGCCTTCCTTGCGCAGGCGCTCACGGGCATGGCGACGGCCACCCCGGTCGCTTCCGCCGGAGAGGCTATGGCCATGCGCCTGGCCGGACCGCAGGAGGAGCGGATCGTGGTGCTCAACCCGAGGGACACGCCGCTTGACCTGACAGCCATGGAATTTTCCTGCGGGGTTGTCCTCCGGCGCGAGGGCCTCCATGGCGAAGCCCTTCAGTCCGATCCCCCCGAGATTGGGCCGCTGGCGACACCCGTCGCCCCGCCCCGCTCGCTGGTGGTCATCGTCGTCCGCCCGGGCGATCCCGGCAAAGGGCCATAGCTGGCCGAAGCCGGCAGAAAAACACCTGGCCAGGGCATGGCTATCGGCGTCATTCCTTCCGCATCCACCGCCACTCCTGGCTCTGTGCCATCCGGTTGCGAACGTTGCCACCCGTCCTCTTTGTCTTCCGCGTCCCCGGTGCCCCCGACCTGGGGCAGTTCCGAATGGGGGGCGGCCGAGCACATCGAGGACATCGCCCGCAGGGGGGCGGGGTCAAGGAATCGTTGGAATGTATATGCAATTGTCATTTTTGCCATTCATATATGCGTAAAAGTCATTATCATATGATTCAAGATAAATATATTTGAAACCACATCTGTCCAAAACAAATCAACGATCAGCCTCAAAAACAACCGATGGGGCAGGTTTTTCGGTATCGGCATCGGGGTCGGAATCGGAATCGATCAGGTGAGATCATGGAACTCATTTCGATGCCGATACCGATAGCGACCCCGACTCCGAGGTGGTTGTTTTGGACACCAGTGATTTGAAACACACCGCAACCCCCCAGATCCGCCGCCCCGCGGCGGGAAGGAGAGTCGACATGGCGACCACGCCCCGCGAGAACCTACTCCGCTCCTTGCGCCGCCAAGGCTTCGAGTGGGTTCCCCTGGATCCCGGCGAGTTCTGTCCGGCGCAGCGCGAGGCATTCCGCCAGCGCTTCGGGCACGACGACTACCTCGACTTCTTCGGGGCGCCGAGCCGCTACCTCGGCATCCCCGTGGAGAAGACCTGGAGCGATGCCCGCGCGCTCTATCCGCGGGAGACGCCGCCGGCGGACACGGACTTCGATGTGAACGGGGTCGGCCATTCGCATCAGCCGGGCTGCTTCCACATGACGCGCATGCACCATCCGCTGCGCGGCGACGCGACCCTGGCGGAGATCGCCGCCCATCCCCTGCCGCGCCTGGTCGGCGATGCCGTCCAGCGCATGGCACGGGAGGTCGCCGCCCTCCATGCCCGGGGACTCGCCGCCACGGCCGGCATGGCCTGCACCATCTGGGAGACCGCCTGGTACCTGCGCTCGATGGAGGACCTGATGGTCGACATGATGACCGAGGACGAGCGGGCCACCGTCCACTTCGACCGGGTGACCGAATATGCGGTCGCCCGGGCCCGGGCGGCCGCCCAGGCCGGGGCGGACATCCTGCACACGGGCGACGACATCGGCATGCAGCATGCGCCGATGATGAGCCTGGAGCTGTGGCGCGCCTGGATCAAGCCGCGCTTCGCCCGGGTCATCGCGGCGGCACGCGAGGCCAAGCCCGACATCCTGATCTTCTACCATTCCTGCGGCTATGTCCTGCCCTTCCTCGAGGACCTGATCGAGGTCGGGGTGGACATCCTCAACCCGGTGCAGCCCGAGTGCATGACCTTCGCCGAGGTCCACCGCCAGGTCGGCGGGCGCCTCGCCTTCTGGAGCACCATCGGCACCCAGTCGACGCTGCCCTTCGGCACCCCCGCCGAGGTGCGCGCCGCCGTCCACGCCAACCTCGCCTGCTGCGGGCGCGACGGCGGCATCGTCATCGGCCCCACCCACATGGTCGAGCCGGAGGTGCCCTGGGAGAACCTCGTCGCCATGCAGGAGGCCTGCGCGGACTTCGCGTAGCGGCAACCGGCGTTATATTGACGGTCTTCGCCACCACCGGAAGGCCATCATGCCACACCGCGATGCCGCCGCCTCATGCCCGCCGCGCCTGCGCCAGGTCACGGTCGCCGACCGCGACCACTTCCGCCGCCTCTACGCGCGCTGCGGCCTGCTCTCCTGCGAGTACAGCTTCGGCAACCTCATCGCCTGGGGCGGCATCTACGGGACGCGCTGGTGCGAATTCCGCGGCGCGACCGTGATCCACCTGCGGGAAAGCGACGACCTGCTCTTCCCGGTCGGCGCGGAGCTGACGGCGCCGGAGCTGGCGGACCTCTCCCGCGCCTTCCGCGACGCTGGCTGCTCGGGGGCCTACTACCAGGCGCCCGCCGGCCTGCTGGCGCGCCGCCCCGAACTGGCCGCGCACTTCACCGCCACCGCCCACGAGGAATACGCCGACTACCTGCACCGCAGCGAACGCCTGGCGACCCTCGGCGGCGCCAAGCTCGGCAAGAAGCGCAACCTGATCCGCCAATTCGAGAACCGCCACCCCGACGTCCAGGCCGCCCCCCTCGGCCCGGAGCACGCCGACCTTTGCCTCGCCCTCACCGCCCGCTGGGCCGAAGGCCGCGAGGAATGGCGGGCAGAACGCGAGGACGAGGCCATCGCCGCGACCTTTGCGAACTTCGCGGACGGCGGCTTCGCCGGCACCGGCCTCTTCCAGGGCCGCGACCTGCTCGCCTTCTGCATCTACAGCCCGATGGGCGACAGCGCCGTCGTCCATTTCGAGAAGTCCGCCCCCGGCCTCAAGGGCGCCGCCCAGGCCGTCAACCAGGCCGCCGCCCGGGCGATCCTCGGCCACCACGCCTTCATCAACCGCGAGCAGGACCTTGGCCACCCGGGCATGCGCCAGGCCAAGCGCTCCTACGACCCCGACCTCATGCTCGTCCCCGAATACCTCGAGCCGGTCCCCGCATGAGCCTCTTCCGCCTCCAGGCCGACTTCGCCCCGGCCGGTGACCAGCCGGCCGCGATCGACGCGCTCTGCCGCGGCCTGGTGGAGGGGCGACGCCTCCAGACCCTGCTCGGGGTCACCGGCTCCGGCAAGACCTTCACCCTCGCCCATGCCATCGCCCGCCTCGACCGGCCCGTCCTTGTCCTCTCCCACAACAAGACCCTCGCCGCCCAGCTCTACGGCGAGTTCAAGGGCTTCTTCCCCGAGAACGCCGTCGAGTACTTCGTCAGCTACTACGACTATTACCTGCCCGAGGCCTACATCCCGCAGACGGACACCTACATCGCCAAGGACGCCAGCATCAACGAGGAGATCGAGCGCTACCGCCTGGCCGCGACGACCGCCCTCAACGAGCGCCGCGACGTCATCGTCGTCGCCTCCGTCTCCTGCATCTACGGCCTCGGCTCCCCGGCCGACTACGAGGCGATGTGCGCCGCCGTCCGGGTCGGCGAACGCCTTGAGCGCAACGCCCTGCTGCGCCGCCTCATCGCCATTCAGTACGAGCGCAACGACGCCGCCCCCGAGGCCGGCCAGTTCCGGGTGCGCGGCGACGCGGTCGACGTCTTCGTGCCGCATCGTGAGGACGAGTTCATCCGGGTCGAGTTCTGGGGCGACGAGGTCACCGCCATCAGCCGCCGCCGCGGCCTCACCGGCGAGGTCCGCGACCGCCTCGAGCGCACCCTCCTCTTCCCCTGCCGCCACTTCGTCATGCCCCATGACCGCGTCGTCGCCGCCACCGAGGCCATCCTCGCCGAGATGCGCGGGCGCGTCCGCGAGCTCGAGGCCCAGGGCAAGCTCGTCGAGGCCCAGCGCCTCCACCAGCGCACCACCTACGACGTGGAGATGATGCGCGAGATCGGCTACTGCACCGGCATCGAGAACTACGCCCGCCACCTCTCCGCCCGCCCCCCCGGCAGCCGCCCCTACTGCCTGCTCGACTTCTTCCCCGAGGGCTTCCTGACCATCGTCGACGAATCCCATGCCACCCTGCCTCAGGTCCGCGCCATGTTCAAGGGCGACCGCAGCCGCAAGCAGACCCTCGTCGACCACGGCTTCCGCCTCCCCTCCGCCCTCGACAACCGCCCCCCCACCTTCGACGCGCTCATGGCCCTCGCCGGACAGATGCTCTTCGTCTCCGCCACCCCCGGCGACTACG
>CAZBDL010000009.1:0-3123 GCA_964490525.1 uncultured Victivallales bacterium
ATGGGCCGAGGATGGCATGGGGCCATCGGCGGTCCCGCCGGAAAACGGAAGGGGGAAGGCGACGATGAAGAAGATCGTGTTGGGATGTGCCCTGGTCGTCCTGCTGCTGATCGGGGCGGTGGCGGTGATCGTGGGATGGCTTGTCTGGAGGCGCTCGCCGGGGACGGCCATCACCCTGCGGGACAGGGACGGGACCCTGCGCCGGATCGAACTGGAGCGTGGCTGGAGCTGGCAGCCGTCCGGTACGGAGGTGGCGCTGCTGGGCATCTGCGTCGCGGCGCCGCAGCGCGCCGTGGTCGGGGGCGAGCACAGCGTCATCCTGCACCTTGACGCGGGCGGCCGCTGGGCGAAGGTCCGGGGCGAGGAGGAGCGCGGGCATGATTTCCGTCCGATGGGCCTGGATGCCGAGGGGCGATGCTGGGCCGTGAGCCGCGGCCAACTGCTCCGCACCGGCGACGGCGGCCGGTCATGGATTCCGGTCTCCAAGCCAACCAACTACCACTTCGGTCCGGCCAGCGCCGCCGGCACCCTGTACTTCCAGATGGATGCGCCCACCTGCAGCGCCACCGTGCACCTGACGGAGGATTTCGGCGCGACGTGGCGGCCGTTGGCGGCCTCGTTGCCGGAGAACGACTTTTCGACAGTGTTCTTCCTCGATCGCGACCGCGGCTGGGCCGGAAAGAAGGGCGGCGGCATGACCCGTACCGAGGATGGGGGGAAGACCTGGCACCGCCATGACGTGCCCGAGGGCGAGGACATCGCCAAGATCCAGTTCGTGGCCCCGGAGGAGGGCTGGATGATGGCGGCGATGGGCCATCACGGGGGAGTGCGCCATTCCGTCGACGGCGGCCAAACCTGGCACCTGCAGGACCTCGGGGTCGCCCCGGGGCATTTCCTGAAGGACATGCAGTTCCTCGACCGGACGACCGGATTCGTGGCGGCGGAGCATGAGGATGCCACGGCGCGGGTTTACCGGACGCTGGATGGCGGCGGGTCATGGCAGCTCCTCGGCACCCTGCCCGTGCCGATCAACGCCATCGGCTTCCTCGACGCCAGGACCGGCTGGGCCGTCGGCGCGGGAGGGTTCATCTTCCGCTACGACGAGCCCTGAGCCCCCCTACCCGGGAAACGCCATGCCGAAGCGCCATGCCGCCGACCTCTTGCGCCGTCCCGGGACAGTGGTCTGCCGCGACCCGAGGGGCACCGGCTGGCGGCTGTTCCGCGAGCCGGAAACCGTGCTGACGGCGTGGCGGGCCGATGAGGTGCTGCCGCTACTGGCGGAGGCCAAGGCGGCCCTGGCGGCGGGGCGCTGGGTGGCGGGGGCCTTGGCCTATGAGGCAGCCCCGGCCTTCGATCCCGCCCACCGCACCCACGCGCCGGATGCGCTCACGCCACTGGCCTGGTTCGGCATCTACCGCCGCGCGGAGGCGTTTCGGTTTCCCGAGGAGGTGCCAGCCCATGCCGGTCCGGGGGCATTCGTGCCGTCGCTCGGGCGGCCTGAATACCTGACGGCGGCGGCGTGCGTCAAGGCCTACATCCGGGCGGGCGACATCTACCAGGCGAACCTGACCTTTCCGGCCCTGGCCCCGGCGGTGCCCGATCCGGCTGCGCTTTTCCTGACCCTGTGCCGTCGTCATCCGGTGCCATGCGCGGCCTGGGTGCAGGCGGGCGACTGGCAACTGGCGTCGCTCTCGCCGGAACTGTTCCTGGCGAGTGACGCCAACACGATCCGCAGCCTGCCGATGAAGGGGACGGCGCGGCGGGGACGCTGGCCGGCGGAGGACCGGGCTGCGGCCCGGGCGCTGGCGCATGACGCCAAGAACCGCGCCGAGAACGTGATGATCACGGACATGGTGCGCAACGACCTGGGGCGCGTCTGCGTGCCCGGCTCGATCCGCGTCGAACCCCTGTGCCGCGTCGAGACCTATGCCACCGTCCACCAGATGGTCAGCGAGGTGCATGGGCGACTGCGGCCCGGCGTCTCCCCGGCGGCGCTGCTGTCGGCGACCTTCCCGCCGGCCTCGATCACCGGGGCGCCAAAGATCCGGGCAATGGCGATCATCCGCGAGCTGGAGACGGCGCCCCGGCGCTTCTACACGGGCACAGTCGGGGTGTTCGCGCCGGATGGCAGCCTGCGCCTCAATGTCGCGATCCGCACCCTCCTCTGCCTGCCCGACCGCACCGAACTGGGCATCGGCAGCGGCGTGGTCGCCGACTCGCTTCCCGCCGAAGAATGGCGCGAATGCCGCCTGAAGGCCCGCTTCGTCCGCCATCGCCTCCCGGAATTCGACGTCCTTGAAACCATGCTCTGGAGCCGCGGCTCGGGCTTCGCCATGCTCTCCGGCCACCTCGCCCGGGCGCGAGGTTCGCAACGGCATTTCGGAAGGCCCTGGCGGCCGCGCGAAATTCGCACCGCCTTGGCGGCGGTGGCGGCAGCCTTGTCCGCCGGGCCACATCCCCATGCCCGGGTGCGCCTGCTGGTCGACCGCCAAGGCCAGGCCCGGACCGAGATGCACCCATTGACCGCCGTCGGCTGGGGACGGCCCCTGCTCTCCGTCCGGCTCTCGCCGCAGCCGGTGCGCGAAGACGACATCTTCCTCTTCCACAAGACCACCCGGCGCCAGCGCTACGACACGGAGTTTCATGCCGCCCTGGCGGCAGGCTGCGACGAAGTCCTCTTCCGCAACCGGCGCGGCGAACTCACCGAGGGCGCCATCAGCAACCTGCTGGTGAAGCTGGACGGACACTGGTTCACCCCACCCCTGCGCTGCGGCCTCCTGCCCGGCCTGTGGCGCGCCGCCGCCAGGCGCGAATTCCGCGCCCGGGAACGCATCCTGACCGTCGCCGACCTGCACCGCGCCGACGAGATCCTCCTCGGCAATTCCGTCCGCGGCGCCGCCCCGGCCAGGTTGGTCGATCGTGGATGACCGATGACCGATGGCGGATGATGGATGATGGATGATGGATAAGGGATGATGGATGGTCCCGCCGTGGCGGCCCCGTGCAATGTAGGAGCCCGCTCCTGCGTTGGGCGAGGCTTCACGTCGTCCTCGTCCTCGTGCTCGGCTTGGCTCTTCGGGAGACAGAGGGTTCGCCCGTCCGCCAGCTGGCGGACGGGCTCCT
>CAZBDL010000009.1:3223-23526 GCA_964490525.1 uncultured Victivallales bacterium
TAGAGCTTGGCGAGCATGATGGTGAACATGCCCGAGGGCATGGCGGCCTGGATGACCATGACCAGGCGCAGTTCCCGCGAGAGGCCGAGGGGGTCGGCGAGCAGCGCCAGCACCCCGAGCATGAGCATCGGCAGCAGACCGAGGCGGAGCAGGCTGGCAAGCCCGACCACCGGGGCGGCCCCGCGCCAGTCGGCGGCGGCGACATGGTCGCGGATGGTCGCCCCGACCAGGAGCAGGCCGAGCGGCACAGCGCAGCCCCCCAGCCAGCCCACCGGGACGCGCACGAACTCCGGCAGGATCTGGCGCCCAATGATCAGGTTGGCCACGACGCAGAGCATCACCGTCAGGGCCGGCGCATTGCACAGGCGACGCCACCAGCCCGGCGTCAGGCCGCCCGACAGCACCACCACCCCGAGCGTCCACATCACCACCTCGCCCCCGAGCATCGCCACCATCAGCACACCCAAGGTCGCGCGCACCGCCTCGGGCCCGCCCATGACCACCGGCGGCGCCATCAGCGCCATCGGGATGTAGTAGTAGTTGCACAGGCCGACCGTGCTGATGAAGGCGTGGCGCTGGCCGTCGGCCTTCAGCCAGCGGCGGCCGCCCAGCCACACGGCCGCCTGCCCGACGACGAATCCAGCAACGATGAAGAGGCCCAGCCACAGCGGCGGCCAAAGCAGGTTGGCGACGTCCATCAGCGCCGGATTGCCAAGGATGTTGGTGACGATCAGGCAGGGCACCAGCAGGCGCACCACCACATCCATCAGGCTGCGGTCGGCGGTCTCGTTCAACCAGCGCAGATGGCGCAGCACGAAACCGACGCCGAGCACCATGAAGACCGCCGCCACCGCCGCCAGGATCCGCAGATGAGCTTCCATCGTGACCACCCTTGTTCCGGCTCCGGCATGACCCGGCATTATACGGTTTCGCCGGGCCGAAGGCAAGGCCGCCTGCCCAAGGGCATTGGCATTGCCCGGCGCACGGGATAGAGTTTCCGGAGCTGCCCGACGAACCCCGCACGACAGGAGCGTCCGCCATGCCCCCGCGTCCGCATATCCTCTTCATCACCACCGACCAGCAGCGCGGCGACTGCCTGGGCTGCGCCGGCCATCCCTGCGTGCGCACCCCGCACCTGGACATGCTCATGCGCGAGGGCACCATCTTCTCCCGGGCCTACACCGACTGTCCGGTGTGCATTCCGGCGCGGACGACGATGGTCACCGGCATCCAGTCCCACCATTACGGCCGCCCGTCCTACGCCGAGTCCTACCGCATTTCACGCTCGCGCGACCGCTTCCTGGGCAGCCTGCTGACGGCGGCGGGCTACCAGACCTGCCTGGTGGGCAAGTCGCACTGGCACACCGAGCCGAGCTTCCGGGCGGGCTTCGAGACCTGGGTGCAGTGGAGCCGCCGCGACCGCGAGGTGGTGGCGCGCACCGGGCGTCACTTCGGCACGCACGGCATCGGCGCCAACGAGCTGTCGCCAACCCTCGCCCACCTGCCGCCGGAGCTGTGCTCGACGGACTGGGCGGTGGACCGGGCCATCGAATGCCTGGTCGAGCGCGACCGCACCCAGCCCCTGTTCCTCTGGCTCTCGCTCACCGACCCGCATCCCGCCAACGCCATCCATGAGCCGTACTACAGCATGTACGACAGCGAGGACATCCCGCCGCCGGTCCGCCCCGCCTGGGCCGAGGGCGACGGCATGCCGACAGCCCTGCGCGCCATCCGCGGCGGCAACGCCCACCACACCATGCGGGAACGCGAACTGCGCCAGGCGCGCGGCGTCTACTACGGCAAGATCACCAACATCGACCATCAGCTCGGACGGCTCTTCGGCATGCTCATGCGCGAGGGGCTCTACGACGAGACCGCCATCGTCTTCACCAGCGACCACGGCGAATCCCTCGGCGACCACGGCACCTTCTTCAAGACCAGCTTCCTCGACGGGCCCGCCCGCATCCCCTTCCTCGTCCGCCTGCCCCCGGCCCTCCAAGGCCCCGTCGGCACCGTCTCCGACGCCCTCGTCGAGCTGGCCGACCTGCTGCCAACCTTTTGCGGCCTGGCTGGCGCCGAGGTCCCCGGCGACGTCGACGGCCATAGCCTGCTCCCGCTCCTGCGCGGCGAGGCCGCCCGCGTCCGCGACTCCCTCCATGGCCAGATCGAGCACCAGCACCTGTTCCACGACGGACGCCACAAGTACCTGTACTTTGCCGACGATGGCCGGGAGCTGCTCTTCGACGCCGCGGCCGACCCGCGCGACGAGCACGACCTCTCCGGCGACGAGGCCCTGCTGGCGCCGATCCGCCAACGCTTCATCGCCCACCTCGCCGCCGAGGGCCATGCCCATGTCAAGGACGGCCGCCTGGTCAATCTTGGCAATCCCCTACCGCAGGACGCCGAGACCAACGCCCTGCGCTGGATGGGGCTCGCCGCCGCCACCGGGGCGCAGTCCGGCTGACCCGACCATGCCCGCCCCCGGGAGGACACCGGCGGGCAAGGCCAAACCCCGGCCATGAGTTCGCGCCGTCCGCCCTAGGTTGCAATCCCGGCGGCGGACGGAGACATTACCGGCCGCATCCTCCCCTCATCCCCAACCCGTCGGCATCCCGCATGGACATTTCGGTCCGCCATCCCCGCCATGCCGTATGGCCATCGCTGCTCATCACCGGCATCCTCTGCGCCCTGGCAGGCGGGTGGCTGATGCGGCTGCCCGGCTGCGGCCATGACCGGGCCAGCCGCGAGTGGAAGCTCATCTCGGCGGCCTTCTCCGGGCGCGAGTCGGCGGTGCGCGAGATGCTCGCCCAAGGCCTCGGCCCGAACTGCGCCAACCAACACGGGGTGACCCCCTTGATGGGGGCAGCCCATGCCGACGCCCTGGGCACGGCGGAGGCCCTGCTCGCCGCTGGCGCCGACGTCAACGCCCGCAACCGCTATGGCGTCACCCCGCTCATCTATGCCGCCTCCTACGGGCACACGGAGATGGCCGAACTGCTTCTGGCGCACGGGGCGGAGGTGAACGCCCGGATCGACATGGCGACGCCGGACGAGCGGGCCGGAGGCACGGCCCTGATCGAGGCGGCCGCCGGGGGCTTCTCGGATCTCGTCCGGCTGCTCCTCGACCATGCTGCCGACCCGGACGCGCGCAACGCTCGTGGCCTCAGCCCCCTGCTCATCGCCGCCGCCAACGGCTATCTGGGCATGACCGCCATCCTGCTCCATGCCGGGGCCAGCGGCGATCTGCGCAACGGCATCGGGGAGACCCCCCTGATGCTGGCGGCGGCCCGTGGCCACGACGAGATCGCGGCCCGGCTCCTCGACCATGGCGTCGATCTCCAGGCCCAGGATACCGAGGGACGGGCCGCCCTCCACCATGCCGTGCAATTCGGCCATGACGGCATCGCCCGGATGCTGCTCGACCGAGGCGCGCAACCCGCGGCCCGCAGCCATGCAGGCTTCACGCCGCTGCTCGATGCCGCCGCCTGCGGCCACGACGGCGCGGTCGCCTTGCTGCTCGCCCGAGGGGTCGCCGCCGACACCCCCGACGACGACGGCTTCACGCCGCTGATGAACGCCGTCTTCAACGGCCATCCGGAGGTCGTCTCCCGCCTGCTGGCCGCCGGGGCCGATCCCGATCGCACCAGCGCCGACAGGCGCTCCGCGCGCTCCCTGGCCGAGGCGGCGGACGACGCGGAAATCCTCGCCCTGCTGCCTGCCCCAAGGGAGGGCACGCCATGAGTCCGTCCTTGCCCTCCTCGCGCCGCGACCTGTGGCTCTGCCTCGGCCTCGGGGTGGTGCTCGTCGGCCTCTTCCTCGCCCTCTCCCGCCTCCTCCCCTCCCCTTTCCCCGGCCTGACCATGGACGATTTCAAGCACAATCCCCAGCTGGCGGCGAATCCGGCGCCGGTGCGCCTCGACATCCGCACCGTCCCGGCGCGCATGCAGATCCGCTACCGCCTCGGCTGGGAAACCCTCAACAGCCGTCCCCGCAAGCGCATCTACCGATACGACGTCACCGGGGCCGTCGCCCCGGGGACCACCCCGATGTCGCTGCGCCTGCTCGACCAGGGCTACAGCCATGTCGTGCTGGAGTTCCGCCGCGGTGAGAGCGTCTTCACCAAGACCTACCCGGCGATGCCCACGGTCGTCGAGGCCGACTTCTCCCATGAGGTGCGCTATCCGCGCCTGCGCCGCATTCCCGAGCCCGCGCCGGCTCTTCCCGTGCTTCGCCCCTGAGGGGGGGGGCCACCCCGACCAGGGCGGCACAGGGCCTGCAGCATGGCCAGGACCTCGGCATCAGCCAGGGGGCGCGGATTGTTCTTCATGCTGCCGCTGCGGCAATGGCGCAGGACAAACGGGAAGTGCTCGGGACGGAGCCCGGCGGCGGCCAGGTCCGACGGAATGCCGAGCCGTCGAACCAGGTCGTGAACGGCCGCCATCCAGGCGGGGACATCGGGACAACCGCAGGCGGCGGCCAGCTCGCCGTAGGCCTCCTGGCAGGCGGGGGCGTTCCAGGCAAGGACGTGCGGCAGCAGCACGGCGCAGGTCAGGCCGTGCGGCAGGCCCAGCAAGGCACCCAGGGGATGGGCCAGGCCATGGACGGCCCCGAGGCCGGTCTGGGCAAAGGACAGGGCCGCCAGGAGGCTGCCTTCGGCGACCCGGGTGCGGGCGTCCAGGTCGTTGCCATTGCGCCAAGCCGTCTCGAGGTGCCGGAAGAGCAGCGCCGCGCCCGCCACGCCGTGCGGGCGGGTGAAGGCATTGGTCGCCGGCGTCGTGCAGGACTCGACCGCCTGGGTCAGGGCATCGAGCCCGCTGGCCGCAGTCAAGGCTGGCGGCGCCGACAGGGTGAGCACCGGATCGACCAGGGCGACATCGGGGATCAGCGCCGGATGGCGGATTGAGCGCTTGTTGCCGGTGGCCGGATCGGTCAGGACGGCGTTCGGCGTGATCTCGGCCCCGCTGCCGGCGGTGGTCGGCGCCGCCACCAGAAAGGGGCCGCGGCCCGTCAGGTCACGGCGCCCCTGATAGTAGTCGCCCGCCACGCCGGGCAGCGCGATGACCGCCGCCGCCAGCTTGGCCACGTCGAGAACGCTGCCACCGCCGACCGCCACCACCGCGTCCGCACGGTGTTCCCGGCCGGCATCGACGATCCGTTCCACTTCGGCCAGGGGCGGATCCGGGCGAATCCCGCAGACCGCCGCCACGTCGCGCCCCGCCAGCATCCCGTGCAGGCGGGGAACCAGGGTCTCTGCGGCACTGCGGCCGGTCACCAGCAGGATCCGGCGACGCTCCGGAGGCAGGATCCCGGGCAACGCCGCCAGCGCTCCGGGGCCGAAGCGGATCTCCGGCGGATAGCGCAAGGTCCAGGCCGCCGTCGGCTTGCCGTCGCCGCTCATGAGGACGGCGGAACCGCCGCGTCGGCAGGTTGCCGCTGGCGCAGATGGGTCAGGGCGGTCGCCGCCGCCATGCTCTCGGCCGACTTGCGGCTGCTCGCCACGCCCTCGCCCAGCGATTCGCCGTTGACCGACACCGACACGCGGAACTGGCGGCCATGGTCGGGCCCGGTCGTCTCGGTCAGCTCATAGACCGGCTTGGTCGACCACTTCTCCTGCACGAACTCCTGCAGCATGCCCTTCGGATTGAGGGTCGGCAACAGATCCTCGGGGGCCTGGCAGATCGGCTCGAACAAGGGCGAGAGGCAATGGCTGGCCGACGCCAGTCCGCCATCCAGGTAGATCGCCCCGGCCAGCGCCTCGAAGGCGTCGCACAGGGTCGAGATCCGCTCGTGGCCATTGGCGCGGCGCTCGCCGCGGCCCACCCGCACATGCGCCTGCAGCCCCAGCAGCCCGGCCAGCATCGCCAGTGTGCTCTGCTGGGCCAGCGCCGAGCGCATCTTCGTCAGCCGCCCTTCCGGCTCCTGCGGATAGCGCGCATAGAGATGCTCGGTGATGATGATCTGCAGCACTGCATCGCCGAGGAACTCGAGCCGCTGATTGTCGAAGGGCAGGCCGCGCTCGACGGAATACGAGCGGTGCGTCATCGCCTCCTCCAGCAGCCGGGCATTGCCGAACTCGTGCCCGATCTTCGCCATCAGGTCGTGCAGCGGGGGATACTCCGCGGGATCAGCCATCAATCCGTCTCCAGGGCCATCTTGACGTGCAATTTCCATGAAGCATGAATGGCGGTAAGATAGTCCCGGCAAGGCCAATCGCCAAATGCGACATGCGCCTCCCGTCCGGTCACCGCGGATCGGCTGCGGCGGCGGCAACCGCCGCGCCCTCGGGCAGCGCCACTGCGCGCATCATCAGGCGCTGGACGGCGGGCAGGTGCAGGTTGCCGAGATGGGCGCCATGCTCGAATAAGACGAGGTTCTTGCCGAGCGCATCCTGGAGGAAGGCCCGGTCGGCCGGGGTGACCAGAAAGTCGTCGCCCGTATGGATGACGCGGATGCCGGCATGGTGGCGCAGGGTGGGCTCGATCGCGCGCAGGCCGGCCTTCTCGTTGAGGCCCGCCAGGGTGACGGGCCGCCCCCAGCGCTGCTCGTAGTGGGGGATCACGACCTGGCGGATGTACCATTCATAGCCATACTGGCCGAGTTCGCGATAGAGGCTCTGCCGGTTGCCCCAGGCATAGCGTGTGCGCACCGCCGGCAAGGCCTGGCGGTGATGCAGGCTGGCGAGCAGGTCGCGCAGGCTGCGGCGGAAGGACCAGCCGATGATGAAGCGGGCGTTCTCCGCGCCGATCGGTACGGACAGGGTCTCGGCGCCGGCAGTCGCCCGGGTCATCGCCAGGAAGCGTCCGGCCGTCTCGCTCGCCCGCGCCACCGCCTCGTCCTCGCGCCACGACGCGCCGGCGGCGAAGAACCGGTCGAGCATCTGCATCCCGTGCAGCGGATCGACCGGCGGGTTGATCGCCAGGTAGCGGTCGATGCCCAAGGTGGGCTCCTGGCGCTCGAGATCCGCCAGGAAGAGCGTGTGCAGGGCCCCCAGGGAAACCCCCGCCACGGCGATCTGCCGGGGATCGAGTCCGCGATTCGTGCGCAGGTCGGCCAGCACCCGGCCGACCGCCCGGCGGACGGCGCGCGCGTCGTCCGGCGTGAATCCCGGGATGGGCTCGCCGGCGGCGGCCTCCACAAAGTCCCAGTTCATGGCGTTGGAAAGCACGGCGACAGCGGCACCGCGGCCATGCGCCAGCTCGGCAAAGGCCGCGCCCGTGCTGCCGGTGCAGTGCGAGCCCAGCCCCGGCAGGAAGACCACCAGCGGCGCACCTGGATCCACCTGTCCCCAGAAGCGGTAGGCCATGGCCGGACGCCCCTCGGCGCGAGGCGTGACCCGGACAAAGCGCACCTGCCCCGTCTGCTCAAAGTCGGTGTTGTAGGGGGAAAGGTTCGTCCACATGCTCGCCCGCTCACGCTGGACCTTGAACAGCCCCACCCGCAGGGTGTCGACCACCGCCCCTTGCCAGGCGACCCCGCCCAGCCGCCACAACGGCAGGCCATCGACCTGCACCCGGACGTCATCGCCCGGGGTCACGGTCGCCGGCACAAACCCAGGATCCGCCTGCGCCGGGCTCCAGTCCGTGACCTGCAGCCGTCGGTTGACGAGCTGGAGCTCGCGGAACGTCCAATACGGATCGAAGCTTTCCCGCCAAGTGCGCTCATAGAGGGGATAGACCTCCAGCCCGCGGTTGAGCAAGGTGAACCCCTGGCCGCCGTAAAAGTAGGTCTTCGGGTCGAGGGCATAGTCGAAGACCGAACCAACGGTGTCGCGGACATTGGTGGGGGCCAGCCCGTAGAGCGAGCAGCCAGGACCGATGCCCCAGGACGCGAAGGCCTGGCCGAAGTCCTCGTCCTGGCGCGGGAGATCCCAGTCCTCGGCCACCTCGAAGAAACCGGCGACGCCAACCGTGGTATTGGTCAGGAAGCGAAGCAGTTCAATGCCCCCGTCCTCGCCGCGCCCTTGCAGGAAGCAGCTACCCATCCGCGGGATGAATCCCAGGTTGTCCGTGAAGTAGACAAAGCGCTGCACCCCCCAGCGCGGGATGATCGCCGAATAGACCGTGCCGACCGGACGATAGATCCAGCGCATGAAGGTGTTCGACCCGTGGTAGACCACCCGGTTGAACCCCTCGACCGGATCCTCGCCACCCATGGCGGTGGGCAGGTCGTGGATCGCCGCCCCCGGACGGGGCGGCGGCGGGGCGGCATCCGGCCCGGTGGCGCGATCCTGGGCAAGCACGCCGATGGCGCCGCAGCAGGCCATCAGCACGGTCACGGCGGCCATTCGTCTCATCGCGGCAACTCCTCGCTGGTTCCAGGCCGGCGACGGCCGTCGGCCCGGGGCTATGGCGACATCACCTTGCGCACCCGATAGGGCTTCAGCTCCCAGATCATGTCGGCGTACTCGCGGATGCTGCGGTCACTGGAGAAGTAGCCCATGCGGGCGGCATTGATGATCGCCCGCCGGTCCCAGTTGGCCGGCTTGCGGAAGGCGTCGTCGATGCCCTGCTGGCAGTCCCAGTATGCGTCGAAGTCCGCCGCCACCATGTACGGATCCCACTGGAAGCTGTCGACGATCGGCTGGAAGACGTCCGGCTCCTCCTGCGAGAAGAAGCCGCAGCGGATCAGCTCGATCGCCCGTCGCAACCGCGGCGAACGCTCGATGAACTCCTGTGGACGGTAGCCGCTGGCGCGCAGGGCCTCGACCTCGGCGACCCGCATCCCGAAGATGAAGATGTTCTCCTCGCCCACCGCGTCGTGGATCTCGATGTTCGCCCCGTCCATCGTCCCGATCGTCAGCGCCCCGTTCAGCGCGAACTTCATGTTGCCCGTGCCCGAGGCCTCCGTGCCGGCCAGCGAGATCTGCTCGGAGAGGTCGGCCGCCGGGATGATCTTCTCGGCCAGCGAGACGCGGTAGTTGGCGAGGAAGACCACCTTCAGCCGCCCCGCCACCTCCTCGTCGTGGTTGACCACCGCCCCGACCGCGTTGATCAGGCGGATGATCAGCTTGGCCAGGAAGTACCCGGGGGCCGCCTTGGCGGCGAAGATCGCCACCCTGGGCACGACGTGCGCCTGCGGGTTGTCCTTGATCTCCAGGAACATGGCAATGCAGCGCAGCACGTTCAGGAGCTGGCGCTTGTACTCGTGGAGGCGCTTGACCTGGACGTCGAACATCGCCTCCGGATCGACCTTAATGCCGTGGTGCGCCTCGATGTACGCGGCCAGCAGCTCCTTGTTGCGCCGCTTCACCGCACGGAATTCCTTGCGGAAGCCGGCGTCGTCCGCCAGCGCCGCGATGCGTCCAAGCTGGTCGAGGTCGCGCACCCAGTCCTCGCCGATCCTCCCGCTGATCAGCCCGGCCAGCCCAGGGTTGGCCTTGCGCAGCCAGCGGCGCGGGGTGATGCCGTTGGTGACGTTGACGAACTTGCCCGGGTAGAACTCGTGGAAGTCGCGGAACAGGCCGTCCTTGAGCAGCTCGGTGTGGAGGGCGGCAACGCCGTTGACGCGGTGGCTGGCGACCACCGCCATGTAGGCCATGCGCACCTCCTTGCCCCGGCTCTCCTCGATCAGGGACATGCGCCCCAGCCGGTCGAGGTCGCCAGGATGGCGGTTGGCGACCTGCCTCAGGAAGCGGGCATTGATCTCGTAGACGATCTCGAGGATGCGCGGCAGCAGCTTCTCGAGCATCTCCACCGGCCAGCGCTCCAGCGCCTCGCTCATCAGCGTGTGGTTCGTGTAGTTGAAGGTGCGCGTGCAGATGCCCCAGGCCTCGTCCCAGGAGAGGTCGTGCTCGTCGATCAGCAGCCGCATCAGCTCCGGCACCGCAAACGCCGGGTGCGTGTCGTTGAGCTGGATCGAGACCTTCTCGTGCAGGCGGTGGATGTCGTTGCCCAGGTCCAGGTAGCGCCGCAGGATGTCCTGCACCGACGCCGACACCAGGAAGTACTGCTGCTTGACGCGCAGCTCCTTGCCCTCGTAGTTGTGGTCGTTCGGATAGAGCACCTTGGTGATGTTCTCGGTGAGCAGCGCCCCGAGGTTGGCGTTGAGGAAGTCGCCCTGGTTGAAGTCCGTCAGGCTGAAGCCGGTCAGCGCCTTCGCCGACCACAGGCGCAGGGAGTTGACGGTGTTCGTGCGGTACCCCGGGATCGGCGTGTCGTAGGGCATGGCCAAGACGTCCTGCGTCTCCACCCATTGCCGCTTGTAGCGCCGCGGGCTGGTGCGGCAGGCCTCGGTGCGCCCGTAGAAGCGCACGATCCGGGCGCGCTCCGGGCGCTGGATCTCCCAGACATTGCCCTGGCGCAGCCAGTTGTCCGGCTCCTCGATCTGGTTCCCGGCCCCGTCGATGATCTGCTTGAAGATCCCGTAGTCGTAGCGGATGCCATAGCCGAAGGCGGGCAGGTTGAGCGTCGCCATCGAGTCCAGGTAGCAGGCCGCCAGGCGGCCGAGGCCGCCGTTGCCCAGGCCGGCGTCAGCCTCCTCCTCGCGGATCGCGTCCAGGTCCAGGCCCAGGTCCTGCATCGCCTGCCGGGCCTCGCCGTTCAGCCCCAGGTTGATCATCGCATTGCCCATCGTCCGCCCGATGAGATACTCCAGCGAGACGTAGTAGGCGGTGCGCGGGTTCTCCTCCTCGTAGGCCGCCTGGGTGGCGATCCACTTGTCCACCATCAGGTCGCGCACGCTCAGCGCCAGCGCCTGGTACTTGTCGTACATCGAGGCCTTGTCGGGCCGCTTCGCCAGCGAGCGCGAGAGATGCTGCTCATAGGCCTTCTTCAGCTTGTCCTTCATCGGCATCTCCGCGGCGGGCGGTGGCGGGTGGCGAAAACGGGGGGCGGAATCTCCGCTCTGGCAAACCCAAAAACGTACCACCGGTTGCGAATTTCGCAAGCTCCCCGCAAGAGGCTGGCTGCCGGGGGAGTTCTTTCCCGTTGCGCAGGATGTCCCTCACCCCTTGAGGGGATCAAGGGCGAGGGATGTTCGGACGGGAGGCGCGAATCTGGAGGGGGCGGGCCAGGCCGGCGGGGCCGGCGCCATTCAGGTCGAGCCATGCGCCGACCACATCTCCGGCCTTGAAGTCCTCCGGTTCCGCCTCCTCGCCATTGAGGAAGAGCTGGGTGTCGTCACCGATGGCCAGGCGGCAGATGCCGTTGGCGGCGGCGATGGCCTGCCAGGCTTCGAGGGCCCGCCAGTTGCGCATCGCCTCCGGGCCGAGCCGGACGCCCGGCCTGTCCGCGACCGCCCGATGGCCGATCGTGGCGGCCACCTCGCCCGGGTCGGGCGAGACCGACAGGTGGCCGTCGGCCACCTCGGCGATCCGTCCGGTCAGCCAAAGGAAGCGCCCCTGCCCCTTGCCGCCCGCATAGTGAGCGGCCTGGCGCCCGGCGAACGCCGCGCGCCGGGCCGGGCGCAACTCACCATACATGATCCGTCCACCGGACTTCGGCGCAGGGGACGAAGCGGCGACGGGCCGCCTGCCGCCATTCGCCAGGAGGGCGCGAATCTGGATCTCGATCTCGTTGGCCCAAAGGACATTGTCCGGATAGTTCCCGCCCGTCCACCCATACCAGCCGCCCGACACGCAGGCCAGCTCCCCGGCGGCGTCGACGAGGAAGAACTGGGCCGCGCCGCCGCCGACACGATAGGCATTGCGCGCCGCCTGCCCCTGGGTGTCCAGCAGGCAGGGGACCGCGACCCCGGGATAGGTGGCGTACAGGGCCCGGGCGGCGCGGGCACGCTGGGCCAGGCTTTCCGGATGGCAGAGCCGCACGCTCTCACCGCCCGCCTCCGCCCCCGCCAGCACCGGCCCCGTGGCATAGGTGTCATGGTAGTTGACATTGACGTACCAGATGTCGACGGCATCGCCATAGGCATGGTGGATGACCCCCAGCACCGGCAGGCAGATCTTGAGGAAGACATCCGGGGCGTACCCCATGACCAGCAGGGTAGGGCGTCCGGCCCGGGGCACCTCGACCATGCCGGGGCCGGGCTCCGGCCAGGACGGCTTGCCGCCCGGGTAGGCGGCGATGATCTCCAGCAGCTTGCTGACGCCATGCGGCCGGAGGAAGGCGGCATCGTCCTGGCGCAGCTCGTCGGTGCCGTCCTCGCTGGCACCCGCCTCAGTCAAGGCCGGGAGCCGCATCCGCGGCATCGGATCGCCGGGCTTGAAGCCGCTCCACCCGTCGCGGAAATGGCGGCCGGTGGCCGGGTCATCGACCAGGCCCAGCTCAAAGGGCAGGAGGCGCACCTCGGTCAGGCGCATCGCGGCATAGACGGCATAGGCGCGCAGGGCGGCGATGTCACCCGGCGAGAGGACGCCCTCCCGGAACCCCTTGGCCATGGCCGCCCGTCCGTCGGCCTCGACGGTGCGGATGTATTCGTCCACCGGCTCCGGGGCGGCCGTCCGCCGCGGCCCGCCATTGCCCCAGGCACGAAGCATGTAGGTGGCCTGGACCAGCGGCAGCAACGGCGGCGGCACGGCGGCGGCGCCATCGGCAAGCCAGGCCGCAATCAGGCCGTCGCCCGTCTCCGCAACCCACCGCCGGTAGGCGGCAAGCTGATCCTGTTGCCGTGGAGAAAACCGTGCCTGGAGCATCGGCCGGTAGGTGGTGGCGAGCACCGCGCCCGCCAGGATGTCCTCGCCGACGTCGACCGCCGGGGATGCCTGCCGGATCTCCGCCAGCCATTGCCCGACGGCCTTCGGAGCGACGGCCTCGCCCTGGGCCCGGGCATCGGCCATCGGCATGGCCATGGCCAAGGCCAGGACCAGGGGAAGGCAACGCAACGCCGTGGTGAATCTGGCCACCATCTCGTTCGCCGGACGGTTCCTGGGCATCTCAGACCTCCACGGCGGCTAATCGCGCCAGATGCGGATGATGTTCGGATGCGGGGCGAAGATGCCGACCGGCCCCACCCGGTAGGGCTGGCCGCAGGCCTGCCGCTCGAAGAACTCGCGCGGCTCGCGGGGATGGCGGGCCACGGCCAGGACCAGCTCCGCGACCTCGTCGGCCCGGAGCATGCGGGTGCGGTCGCTGGCCCGGCCGTCATGCCATGGCGTGTCCACGGCCCCCGGGCAAATGGCATGGGCGAAGAAGGCCTCGGCGCCGACGGCGCGGTTGGCATAGGCAAACTCGTCGAGGATGTGCAGCAGCAGCTTGACCTGGGCCGTCTTGGAGACGCCATAGACCAGCTCGCCGGCGCCGTGCCATCCGGCCGCCTGCGAGGCCAGCATGACGATGTGGCCGCCGCCGCGGGCGCGCATCCACCGGTACGCCTCGCGGGAACAATGGAAGCTGCCGTTGACGTTGGTCTCCATGACCGTCCGGAAGTCCTCGGGAGTGCTGTCCGCCAGCCCCCGGCCGCGCGTCAGGCCTGCGTTGTTGATCAGGATGTCCACCCCGCCCCAGCGCGCCGCCACCGCAGCCATCATCCCCGCCACGCTGGCGGCATCGGCGACATCGACGGGAAACGGCTCCGCCTGGCCGCCGAGCGCCGCGGCGACCTCGGCGCACCGCTCGGCCCGCCGCCCCGCCACCGCCACCCGGGCGCCGGCCGCCGCGAACGCCCGGCACACGGCCGCACCGATGCCGGAATTGCCGCCGGTGACCACGACGACCTTGCCCGCCAAGGCAGGCGACGGTTCGCGGCATTCCCGGGGGTCGGCGGTCATGGGCGCTCCCGGTAGACGATGACCATGGCCGATGCCGGAGGCAGGACCGCCTCGTAGCCGTTGCGGAAGTCGGCGATGGGCGAACTGGTCACGGCCACCTGGCCCGCGACGAGGTTGTGGGTGCGGGGGTCGGCATGGGTGAGGAGGTGGATCTGCGCCGCCGCGTCCGGCTCGCCGGGCAGGTTCAGGCGCACCCGGCGCGGCTCGTCGTACAACCGGTTCAGCAGCAGGATGCTGCGCCAGCCCCCCTCGGCCTCGGCGAAGGCATGGCAGGCGACGGCGGCGATGCCGTCGCGGCCGCGGATCTCGCGGGACGTGGCCTTGCCTTGCCAGTTGAGCTTCGCGACGGTGCGGGTGGGAATGTCGATGGTCTTGACGTCGGTCGCGATCACCTCGAGCATCGTCCCGGGGCAGAGCCGGTTGCGCATCTCCAGCGCCATCCAGGCGGGAATCGGGACACCCTCCACGCCATGGCTGGTGAAGTTGGGCCCGACGCCATACTCGTAGTAGTTCTGGGCGGTGAAGCCGAGGGCCTGGTTGTGCAGGTAGGCGTCGAGGGTGACAATGCCGGAGACCAGCGACTTGCCGATGATCTCGCCTTCCGCGGAGAAGGGCTTGGCGGCGCTGGGCATGGGATAGCCCGGCCCCCCCTCGTAGGCGGCCAGCTCCAGGGCACGGCGGGCGGGATCGTCGCGCCGCAGCTCCTCGCGCATCAGCAGGAAGGCCTCCGCCTGCGGGGCGCAGATCCAGGGCGCATACATCAGCTGCTGGGCATAGAGCTCGCGGTCATTCTCCCCGAGCACGGTGACGCCATCGGCACCGCCATAGTACCAGGCGGCGTCGATCGTGTCGAGCGATGGCGTCCCCGCCGCCACCCGGAAGCTCCATTGCCGACGTTCCGGGGCCATCAGGAACTCGCCCGTCCCGCGGTCGCGGGCCCGATAGGGCTCCATGGCCCAGCCGCACCCCACCAGCCGGATGGCCGCGGCATCGTAGTGGGGACTTCCCCGGAGACGCCGGAACATCCGTTCGCAGACGGCGGCATACTGGTCCGGACGCCCCGGCCAGGCCTTGTCCTGGAAGATCATGTTCCAGGCCTCGTTGCCGGCCTCCAGGTGGATCGGGGCGCCGAACGTGCCGATCCACGGCTCCCGGCGGCCATGCGCCGCACGCAGCTTCCCGTAGCCCACCTCGGGCGGCGCCCCCAGATACTCCATCAGGCCGTCCAGCTCCTCGTCGCTCATCATCGGATACAGGACCAGCCACGGCGCGGCCCCCACCTGCGCGCACAGGGCCAGGGCATCCGGCAACGGCAGCCCGAAGACCCCCTTCAGCGCCGGATCCGTCGGCATCTCCGGGAAGGGCTTGAGCCAGGCGTCAAGGGTGACCGTCTTGTTGATCCCGCTGCCCTCCCAGAAGCGCACGGTGCCGGGGCGGAACGAGGTCAGGGCCTCGAGATGGACGGGACGGACGGCGAACGGCGGCAAGGCCGTCTCGCTGACCACCAGGTTGTCAAGCCACAGCACGCCCGCCTCCGGCGAGGTCACGGACAGCTTGCTGGCCGATTCCTTGCGCGGGCTCTCGGGTTGCGGCGGACCGAAGCGGCGCTCCTCGTGGACCGGCTCCTTGTCGGGGTCGAAGACGAAGTCAAGGCTGAACTTCCGCCAGGTGTCCGTCACCGTGAACGTCGCCGTGGCCTGGTTGCCGACCCGGACGGTCACCTGGCCCGTGGCCATGCCCTCCTGGCGCATCCAGAGCTCGCCGCGCATGGCGGCGCCACGCGGGGCCATGAGGTAGAACTCGCGGTTCTGCAGGAAGAACTGCTCCATGCCCTCGGGGCGCCCCCCGGGCAAGGCGATGCGCAGGGAGGACCGCCCCCCCTGTTCCGGGGCATGATGCGCCGGATCGATGACGGCGGTGACCTTGGCGCTGGTCGGACGGAAGAAGCCGTGCAGCTTGGCGGAGCGGTTCGGCTCATCGTCCGGAAAGGGCAGCTCGAGCATCTCCTTGGTGAGCACGAAGAGGTCGTCGGCCTGGGCCACCGGGCCGGGGTCGGCGAGGCCCAGCCATTCCTCCTGGCCGCGCTGGCCGCGGAACTCGGTGACGGTCGAGCGGTGGACGGCGCGGTAGGCCCCATCCTCGGAACGGTAGTGGACGATCTCGGCGCCGGTCCACCAGCCGTCCGGGTACTTGCCCCAGAAGGAGATGCCGGCGGTTGTGCGTTGTTTCCAGAGTTCGCCGACCCGGGTCGGCGAGCAGTTGTGCGGTTCCTTCAGGGTGATGATGTGCCGGGCCAGGATGGGCTCGAAGCCGACCTCGGCATTCCACAGGTTCTCGAAGCGGAAGGGCGACCAGGGCTTGAAGTGCATCGGGCGCAGGTTGACCCCGAAGTTGAGGGGCCGCTCGACCTTGGGCGCGGCGGTGACGGTGAACACGTCCATCGCCGGGTCATGGGCAATCCGCCACGGTGGGGCGGTCGCATCGTCACCCCGGGCGCCAGCCGTGGCGATGGCCAGGACTAGGACCAAGATGCCGAGCCGCGCCCTCATGGCGTCCCTCCCCGGAGCCGGTCGAGCACCGGCTTGAGCCGTTCGCCCCAGCGGCGATAGCACTGGGGCGTGATGTGCAGCCCGTCCTGCTGGAACATCGCCGGATCCGGGGTGCCGTCGGCACCCAGGACGGTGTCGCCGATGTCCAGGTAGGTCAGGCGGGCAGGCTCCTTCTCGCAGATCGCCTGGATCAGCCGGTTGGCCTGGTCCATGGCCGGCCACGCCGCCCAGCGCTGGACGCTCGGCTTGATGGACAGGTAGACGATCCTGGTCTCCGGCAAGTGCTTCCGCGCCAAGTCGACATATGCCTGGAAGTTCTTGGCCAAGGGCTCCGGCTTGGCCTTGGGATTCTTGCCGATGTCGTTGTCGCCCGCATAGTAGACGATCACCGACGGCCGGTAGGCCCCGGTCAGACGGGCGAAGTGGTCGACCTGGAAGCGGGTGGTGGTGCCGCCGATGGCCCGGCTGACCACCGGATGCGGCGCCAGGTCGCGGGCCGCACCCTGCTTGCCCCAGATCTCCAGGCTCGAACTGCCGACCAGCAGCACCACGCCCGGCGGGGGAGGCGAGGCCTGGTCGGCGGCGTCAAAGGCCGCGAACTTGGCTTGAAGATGGGCCGGGATCTTGCCGCCCCGGGCCGCCGCCGCGGCCAATGGCACGGCGGTCGGCTCCCGGGCCGCCGCCGTCGTCGGCTGCGCTGCCTCCGGGCCCGTCGCCGCGGACGCCGGGGACAGGTCGCCGTCGCCCACGGGCCTCAGGCTCAGCCAGGCCGTCCCGCGGAACGAGGTCTTGCCATTTTCGGCCGTCGCCACCACACCCCGCGCCTGAAGTTCGCACTCCCGTCCGGCCAGGGCGGCATAGTCGGCCGCCAAGACGGGCTTGTCCAGGGTTCCCAGCCAAATCCACAGCTTCGGCTCAGGCACGACAAAATGGATGTCCTGCCGCCCCTCTCCGCCCTGGCCGCGAAGCAGCACCTGGCCGCGGAACACGTGAAGTTCACCTTCACCGGCGGTCGGTGGCACCTCCGCCCATAGACCCGCTCCGGCCCAGAACAGCATGGCCAGCAGCGGCATCATCCTCGTCATCATGGTTCGTCTCCCTGCTTGTCTTGTCATCCTTCGTTCAACGCCGGCAATGGCTTTTGCCCGGCGCACTACCAGTTGTCCGGTGCCCGGTAGGGATCCGGATAGACCGTCAACGTCTTGGCCTGGCGGTCAAGCTGCCAATTCCGACTGTTGCCGACATGGCCGTCGACAAAGCCCAGGTTGGCGAAGCCGTTGTGGCGGGGCGACCAGCGCGGCCCGGTGTTCACCGACCCCAGCCAGCCGACGAAGGTCGTGTAGCAGGTGCCCGCCCCGAGCGCGGTGAACGCCACCGGATCCTGGGCGGCGAGGAAGTCGTCGTCCAGGGTCGGATAGTTGTAGGTGTTGGCCTGGGTGCCGGTGATGAAGGTCTCCCCCCAGAACGCGTCCGCAAAGGCCACGGTTCGGCTCGGCGCCTTGACCTGGGTGATCCGGTTGGTGCCGGTGTTGTTGCTGGTGGTGTCGATGCGGGCGACCATGTGGTTCAATCCGAGGGGAACGAAGTAGCGGCCGATGGCGTTGGTCCGGTCACGATGGGAGAACCAGGGCCGGGCGGCCGCCGGACAGTCGGCGACCGCGGCGGGGTGACCGCTCGCGGGCGCATTCACGTAGTCCTCCAGGCTGCCATTGGTCCGGTACCAGTAGTAGCCGGCCGGATTGATCGTCGGCGGCAGCGCCCCCTCGTAGTCGCCATGGTACATGGTGTAGGCCAGGGTCAGGGTCTTTTGGTTGCCTTTGCAGACGATGCTCCTGGCTTGGTCCTTGGCCGTCTTCAGCGCCGGCAGCAGCAGGGCGGCGAGGATGGCAATGATCGCAATCACCACCAGGAGCTCAATCAGGGTGAACCTGACTGAGCGCTTCGCTCTTCCGTCTTCGCGCTCCGCGCTACGCCGGACAAGACGAGCTACGCCTGGCGCGGCCAGCAGTTCGATGAGCGTGAAGCGGGGGCGGCAGGGGGCACCGTCAATCCGTCTCATGGCCAGGCTCCTGTGCTTTGCCCATAGTGTACGGCATGGCGAGGCGGTTTGCCATGGACAGACCGTCCAAGAATATGCACTGGCATGATGCATCCCAAGAAAGCACGCATGGGGTATCGGACCTTTCACGCCATCCTGGATAAATAGACAAATCATTCATCTCCGGGTATATTGTCCCCGCCTGGACGACTGGCGCGCGTAAGCACATGGGACTGGAGCATCGCCATGGCACAGGACGACAGGGCCGACGGATACCGTTGCGTGCGCATCCACTACGCGATCGTTTTCGCCTGTCCCGAGGGCTGGCGGAACTGGGACACGCGGCGCAACCCGCTGCGCGACTTCGACCTCTGGACGGTGATCCATGGCCGTGGCACGCTGGAGACGGGCGGCCAGTCCTTCGCCCTGGCCCCGGGGGACGTCTTCCTCCTGCGGCCGGGAGGGCACTATCGGGCCAGCCAGGATCCGGAACACCCCCTGACCATCATTCCGGTGCATTTCTCCTTTGTCGATGGCGAGGGCCGGCCAGCCCTCCCTCCGGAACGGTTCCTGCCCGGCCTGCACCGGCGCATCCGGCAGTTCGGGTTCTTCGAGGGACTGCTCGAGCGGATCGTCGCCAACCACAACACCGGCCGACGGGCCGAAGCCGAGTTTTGGCTCGGCGCGGCGCTCCGCGAGCTGTGCCCGGCGGACGCCGACCCGCACCCCACCCTGCACGAAGCCGAGCGGCATCGCCGCATCCAATCGCTGTGCGAGAAAATCATCCGCGCCCCCGAACAGCCCTGGCAGGTGCGCCGCATGGCGGCCGGCCTCAACCTTTCCCCCGAGCACTTCAGCCGCGTCTTCAAGGCATGCAAGGGCATCGCGGCCAAGGACTTCATCATTCAGGCGCGCATCGAGAAGGCCCGCTTCCTGCTGCGCAACACCGACCAGCCGCTGGCCGACATCGCCAGCGCGCTCGGCTATCGCGACGCCTTCTTCTTCAGCCGCCAGTTCAAGGCCAGGAACGGCTGCGCCCCCCTCGCCTTCCGCAAGCATCGGACGACCGAAGCACGCTGAGCGGCGAGCGTCTCAGGTTGGCGGCACGGAGGTGCCCGGGCCCGCCCGCAGGGGCCGGCATGTCATGTCCGTGCATAATCTCATCGGTTGCGTTCATGGCATCTGCCAACCGCCGGGGCCACTGTATGGAAGCAACGGAAGGGCCCATGGCGATGGCGCACCTGGACTTGGCGGTGGTGGTGGCCGGCGCGGATGCGCCGCCCAGCGCGTTTGTCGTCTGGCGCGGCTTCGAGACCGCCATCGCCAAGGCGGCCGACAGCGGCTACCAGGGGGTCGAACTGGCCTTGCGGTCGGCCGACGAGGTCGATCCGGACCAGCTGTCGACGTGGCTCTCCCGGCACCGCATGCGCGTCAGCTGCCTCAGCACCGGACAGGTGCGGGCGGTCTCCGGACTGACCCTGTCCGATCCGGACGAGACGGTGCGGCGCCGAACGGTCGGGACGCTGGCCGGGCTGGTCCGGCTGGCCCGCGACTTCGGCGGCCTGGTCAACATCGGCCGCGTGCGCGGCGACCTGCCGGCGGATCCGGCGGGCCGCGGAGTCGCCGAGGAGCGCTTCCTCGACGGGCTGCGCGAGGTGTGCGACGTGGCGGCGGAGGCCGGCGTCGGCATCCTGCTCGAGCCGGTCAACCGCTACGAGACCAATTTCCTGAACCGGGTCGACGAGGCGGCGGCCATGGCCGAACGGGCCGGGCGGGCCAACCTGCAGCTGATGCCGGACACCTTCCACATGAACATCGAGGACGCCGACCTGGGCGACACGCTGGCGCGCCATGGCCGGCTCATCGGCTATGTCCATCTGGCCGACTCCAACCGCCGCGCCCCGGGCCAGGGCCATCTCGACTTCGAGGCGGTGTTCCGGGGCCTGGCCCGGGCCGGATACGCGGGCTGGGCGGCGGCGGAGATCCTGCCCGTGCCGGATGCCGACACGGCGGCGCGCGCGGCGGCGGCCTGGCTCCTGCCCCGCATCGCGCG
>CAZBDL010000010.1:0-6244 GCA_964490525.1 uncultured Victivallales bacterium
TTGCTCGCCATCGGCCGCCGGGACGGGCGCGAGGCCATCCAGGCCAAGCGTGCCGGAATTGCCGACCCGCACGTCAGGACCATGATCGACCATCTGCTTGCACAGCAATAGGCCATACACCAGGAGGAACGGACCATGAGACGGTTGCTCGTGACGCTGGCGCTGCTCGTCTCCGTCGCCTCCTCCACGAAGGCGGAGATCGCCGATGCCCTCTACCGCGACGGCGTGTTCCTGGTGGAGTGGCATGCCGCCTTGTACTACCACTACGATGCCGAGGACAGCATGCCCTTCGTCATCCATTCGATCGGGCCCTTCGGCGTCGTCAAGAGCGTGCGCGTCACCGACTGGAACTGGTTCATCGGCAACGACAAGTTCATGGCCCAGAAATGCAAGGGCAATCCCAGCCGCGGGGTCAGGCAGGTGGTCCTCGACACCGCCTACGACCAGCTCAATGCCGGCTATTGGGACTGGTTCGAATGGAAGAAGCCGAACAAGACGCCGGGGGATGGCACCGGCCGCTTCCGCTGCGACGGCCTGGTGCAGTACAGCTATGAGCAGGCCGGGCTGCTGCCGGTCGCCTGGGTTGCCACCACACCCAGGATTCAGTCGATGTTCATGAACGACGCCATCCAGACCCTGCCCGAGCTCGATGTCACCGTGCCGTCCTCCGCCAGCGAGGGCAATCCCACCCTCCTGACCGGTGCCAGCAACGTCGTCACCTTCCGGGCCACGGCCAGCGACGAGCACAGCGGCGTTTCCGGGCTCGGTTTTGTCTTGGACATGAAGATGGAGAGCGGGGGCTGGGCCTTGTCTCCCAAGCCGCGATATGCCTCGTGGTTCAACCAGCATGCGTCGCTGAATGTCGCCCTCCAGCCCAACCGGCTGTACCGCGTCCAGGGAGTGGTGGTCGATGGCGGTGGCAATGTGCGGACGTCAGGCTATCGCTATGTCATGTTTGCCCCCGCCGTCGGCGACCAACCGTCGGCGGCGCAGGTGGAGATACCGGTCGTCAACCCGGTTTCCGGAACCTATGTGGCCCCCATGGCGGTGCAGATCACCTGCGCCACCGCCGACGTGGACATCCGCTACACCCTCGACGGGACGGAGCCGACGGAAAGTTCCGAGCTCTATCTCGCGCCGTTCGACGTGGGCGAGCAGGGAACGTTTATCCCCCTCATGGCCAAGGCGTTTCACGACACCCTCGAGCCCAGCTATGTCGCCTCCGCCGACTACATCTTCAGCCAGGCGACCTACCATCTGGAGGTCGTCAACGGCTCGGGTTCGGGGGACTATGCCCCGGGTACCCCGGTGGTCATTGTCGCCGACGAGCCGCCGTCGGGAGCCGCCTTCCAGGAATGGCGGGAAAGCACGGATTGCATCGCCGACGGCAGCCTGGCGACCACGACCGTGACCATGCCGGACGAGGACGCCATCGTGACCGCCAGCTATGTCGAGGAGACCACCCCGTACCTGCTCGTCACCTCGCCCAACGGCGGCGAAACCTGGCAGCGGAGCTCCGACCAGACCATCACCTGGACGTCGTCCGGCGTGACCGGCAATGTCAGGATTGAGCTGTACGACGACACCGTCCTCGCCGCCACCATTGCCGCCAGCGCCGAAAACAGCGGCACCTACGGCTATGCCGTACCCGGCACGCTGCCCCTGGGCTTCGACTACCGGGTCCGGGTGTCGAGCATCGACGCCCCGGCGGTGTTCGACCTGTCGAACGGCTGCGTCACGGTCGCTGACGAGACCAACCCGACCCTGACCCTGCAGACCTCCAGCGAAGCCGGTGGCGACACGTCTCCGGCCGTCGGACAGCACGTGGTCGAGGCCGACCAGCCGGTGGACATCCAGGCGGTGCCGGGCGATGGCCACGTCTTTGTCCGGTGGCTGGCGACCGGGAACGCCTTCCTTGACGATCCCCATGCCATCGACACGGCCGTCACCCTGAGCGGCGATGCCACCGTCACCGCCCTGTTCGCCCTCGACGACGAGGCGTGCGACTTCCAGAAGGTGGTCGTGAAACGGTCCAGCACCACCGCCGACAACGGCAAGATCACCGTCAAGGGCGGCCAGGTCCCGGCGGCGGTGGTTCCGGCGGACATCGACGTCGACGCCTTCAACGCCGGCATCTTGGCCTTCCGGATCCTGGTGGATGCCTACGCGCTCGAGCTCTCGAACGCGAACGGCACGCTCACCCAAAAGGGCGACCAGGACATCTACACGTTCAAGTCCAATCCCGGGGCCCCCAAGACCAAGTTGACCATCAGCCTGGTGGCGGGGAAACGGGTCTGGAGCCTGGCCGCGAAGGGCCTCGACTTGCGTCAGGGCATTGACAACGGCGACGGCGTCGACCTGTATCTGGACTTGGGCGGAAAGGCCTTCGGCCGAAGCCTCGAGATGGCCGAGACCGTGCAGTGGAAATACGAAGCTGGCAAGGACGCTGCCACTCCGCTCAGCGTGGCGGGTGGCATTCCCATGACCACCTTCGGCATCGGCAAGTTCACCGCCCGGGCCGTCTGCAACGAGGAGAACAAGGACAAGCTCGACATGGTCGGCACGATGGACTTCGACGGGCTGGCCGACTTCGACCCGACCACCCAGCGCGGCTTCATGATCCTTGACGGCTGGGCGTTGATCCTGGAGGACGGCGTCCGCAAGGGAGACCAGATCATCTACGAGAGCATGCCCGATGCCGCGGCGAAATGCTCCCTGGTCATCGAGGTCGTGAAGAAGACCTGGCGCCTCAAGCTCTCCCAGGCGGAAGGCCTGGCCGACGGCATCGACGCCGCCGACGGCATTGGCGTCGTCATCGAGCTGGAGGAGCACGAGGGCGGACTCAATCTCGACGTCCGGGAGACCGCCACCCTGCAGTATTCCCAGCCTCGCTAGGGCGGTGCGGAAGGATCTGCGCCTGCCCGGGAACCGGCTTCCCGGGGGGCGTCGTCACTTCCCGGACATGAGGCGGAAGTGCTCGTAGTCGTGGATGACGAAGCCGGCGAAGGCGGGCAGACCGTCATAGGCGTCCCGGGCGGCGGCCAAGGCGGCGAGGAGGTCGGCCTCGGGGCGCCCGAAGTAGGAGACGCCGGGCTCGTCGACCGGGCCGGTCTCGAGGGCGATCTCGACGGGGATGTGGAGATCGTCGCGGCGGAGGATGGGCAGGGTCTGGTCGATCATGCGTGCGGGACGGTTGAGGTAGGCCATGATGGTGAGGCGGCCGACGCGGGCGGCGGTGGCCTGGAGCAGGTCGGCGTCGTTGCCGGGAACGGTTAGGCCCTGCCAGTTCCAGGGGACGTCGGCGGAGAGGCGGTCGCGGCCGGTGCGGGCGGCCACCTGGTCGAGCAAGGCCAGGTAGGCGGCGACCAGGGCGGCGCGCTGTTCCGGCTCGTGCCAGCCGGGCCGGGCATGGGGTTCGACGTCGAGCTTGAGGCCGGCAAAGGGGGTGTCGCCATCGGCGACGCGGGCGCGGTCGAAGGCCTCGAGCGAGTCCAGGAGGGCCTGGATCTCCGGGCCGAAGTCGGGTTCGAGCCAGTCGGGCTCGCCCATCATGGCGACGACCCGGATGCCCTGGCGGCGGCACAGCTCGAGGAAGTAGGCGAACTCCGGGCCATGGCGCTGCAGGTAAAGCTCCTTGGCGGGGGTGCGTGAGACGAAGCAGTAGACGAGGTTGACCTGGCTTGCCGTGCAGAGGTCGAGGAAGTCGCGGCGGCGGTCGCGGTCGGTGACGACCTCGAGGGAACGCCAGAGGTAGAGGCCGTGGACGGGGCGGGCGGCGCTCATGGGCGAGCCGTCGAGGCGGGCGAAGAGCTCGGGGAGGAGGCGGACGGCGATGCCGGACGCGGCATAGAGCTTGGCGAGGCGGCGGTGGTATTCGGCTTGGAAGCCGAGGGTGGCGCGTTCATCGGCAAGCAGCTCCAGTTCGTGGTTGACGCTGTCGAAGAGGTCGCGTTCCTGCTGGTGCTCGAGGCGGCCGAGGCGGTCGTAGAGGCGGCTGACGCGCAGGCGTTCTCGCCAGAAGTCGCGGCGGCGGCTGCGCGTCTCGAGCTGGCCGCGCAGGACGGCCAGGTCCGTGTGGGCGGCATGGATGGCGGCGACAATCTCCCCCTGCACCTGGAACTTCTCCTGGCGGAAATGGTCGATCTCGCCGGTCCACTGGTCGTAGTAGGCATTATCCAGCAGCGGCAGGCGCAAGGGCACGACATGGTCGGTGCTCAAGGAGATGAAGTCGTCGACGGCCTCCGACCAGCGGTCGATGCCGAGGCCATAGGTGACGCGAACCTTGAGGCCGTCGTTGCGGGTGGAGGGCGGCCCCATGTCGCGGATGGCGGCGGCGCGCAGGATCATCGCGTCGAGGCGCTGGAGGTCGGGGTGGTTGATGCGGCCCTGGGCCTCGAACCATTCCGGCGACGGGGGGGGTGCGGACGGCACGGCGGCCAGCGCGAGAGGGGCGATCGGCAGCGGATGGTGGGGGGCCCGGCCGAGCAGCCCGGCGACCCGGGCTTGGGCCACGACCAGATCTCCGGCCGCCTTTTCGAGATCGGTGCGGGCCGCGGCGAGGGTGTTCTCGGCGAAGAGGACACGCTCGGGCAGGACGTGGCCGGCCGCGGCCTGGTGGCGGAACGCGGCGAGGCGGCGCTCGTTCAGCGCCACCATGCGGTGCAGCAGGGGCAGGGCCGCCTCGCCCTCGACGACGTCGAGGATCGCCGCCGTCAGCTCCGCGACCAGCTCGTTGACCGTGCGGTGGAAACGCTGCCGATAGGCTTCTTCCTGCCAGAGGTTGCTGTCGTGGATGGCCATGCGCAAGGGGATGTTGGGGATGACCGGGATGGTCATGCCGGTGAGCAGGCGCAGGAAGTTTTCGCGGGTGGCGCGGTCGCCCACCGCGACCGCCGCATCGTCCTCGTTGACGAAGATGTACTCGTCGGTCAGGTGGTTGGCGCTGAAGAAGAACTCGGGCCCCTCGTCGACCAGGCCGACGACGGTCTCGGCCATCGCCCCGTTGAGCTTGCGGAAGTCGCGGAGGACGGATGGGGCATGTTGGAGGCCGCGCATCATCAGGTCCTCGAAGCCGAGGGCGGCGGTGGGTTCGTCGAGGCGCCCTCCGGCCCCGTCGAAGCCGCGGGTCAGCAGGTAGCTGGCCTTGAGCCGGGAATGGGGTAGGACGGCGAGGGCGCCGGCCAGCTCGTCCTCGCGGGCGGGGCGGAGCGTCGGCGAGGTGGGTTCATGGACGCGGAAGTCGCGCAGGCCCTCGGCCGCCTGCACCAGCAGCAGGCCGTCGCCGTCCGCCAGGAAGAAGGGCAGGGACGCGTCCTCGGCGACGACCGATTCGGCCCCGGAGCCGAGGTCGCGGAGCATGACGCGGGGCGTCTCGCCGTCGAGCACCGTCCAGGCCAGTCGGCGGTGGCCGGGATCAAGGACCGGCTGGACATCCTCGTCGCGGTTGTCGGTGAGCTGCCGGACCGCCAGGATCTGCCAGTCGTCCGGTGCGGGATGGTGGCGGACGCGGATGGCGAAGATCTCATAGTCGTCCTGGATGACCCAGGGCATGAGCGTGCCCTGGCGGAGGGAGACGAAGACCTCGAACTCGCGGGCCCCGTCCTCGCCGTCGGGTTCCGGGGTTGGCGGATGCCCGGTTTCGTCGTGGGGCAGGGGGCGGGTGTTGTAGGGATCGAGCGGGCAGGCGAAGGCGATGCTCTTCGCGTTGAGATGGCGCTGCCAGAAGCGCAGGATCGGGGGTCCGTCACGCCAGGCGATGGCCATGGCGGCGAGCTGCTGGTCGGCGTCCGGGGTGGTGGCGTCGGCCTCGCGGACGAGGCCGGCCTGGCTGTAGGTGTAGATGGCCTGGTGTTCGGGGTGCGGGGTGGCGGTGGCGGTGCCGGCGAGGCGCTGGATGCCGACGGCCTCGCTTGAGCCGTCGCCGTCGCGCCGGTAGAGGTTGTGGTGGTTTTCGGCCTCGGCCAGGACCTGCTCGTCGTGGCGGTCGCGGATGCGTCCGCCCCGGCATGCGGCGAGGAGCAGGGCGGCGGCCACGCCCAGGGCCGCGAGGAGGACAAGGGGCCGCGGGCGGATCATGACGGGACCGCCTTTCCGCCCTGGTCCGGGCAGGCCTGCTCGGTCTCGGCCAGGAAGGTCTCGGCCTTGTCGCGGCGCGGATCGAAGGTGCGGATCAGGAAGGTGCATGACGGTGGCGGGCCGTCGCCGGCGGGCGGTTGCGCCGCCAGCTGCCGCTGCTGGTGGCGCT